>JBAVYF010000032.1:0-6290 GCA_049698655.1 Occallatibacter sp.
TTGAAGCGGACACTCTTTGCCATAATTCGGAAGTCGCCATATGCGTTTCGCAGGCCTCAGTCAATCAAAACGCTAAGGGGAAGTGAGCATTCCGAAACCGCTGGAAAGCACACAATCGGCAAAAAGCCAAGCGCCGGTGAACCCGGCCCCAATCCCGGATAAAGCCCGCTTCCGGTCAGCGGCGGCAAATCAACTTGCAGGATTCCCGTCGTAAAGGATGCGCCATGCCGGGTCTATCTTGCCCAGCAATGAGATTAATTTTGCACCGAAGGCCAACACCAGCAACCAACCACAGAAGAGCTTGAGGTCATTGAATCATAAAACTTGTTTTACCGCAATCGCATCGACCCAAAGGTATAAACCTCGCCGGTCGTCCTAAACTGCTCCGGCTGAAAAGATAGCCACTGCGAAAAGAGTAATTATACCGCACTGCTTCTTCGATGCACCACGGCTGTGTCTTCTGCTCCCTCAAAACCTGCCGGCCAGACCCCGCAGAGGCATCTTACTCCGAATGTAATACGTAGGCATCCAGGGCCCGAAATTGCTGAATATGTGGATCGGAAGAGGCCAGGAAGCCCTGTAGGGAGCCAAAATACTGTGCCCGGCCCTGATGCAGGAAGAGGATAAGGTCGGCGAGCCGCTCGGCAAAGCGCACATCGTGGGTAACCACAATGCTGGTCTTGCCCAGATGCTGCTTGAGAATCTCGATCAGGTCGCCGAGGCGGCGGGCGATGATGGGATCGACCATGGTGGTTGGCTCGTCGTAAAGCACAATCTCCGGCTCTCCGGCGAGGGCGCGCGCGATGGCTACGGCGCGCTTGCGGCCTGTCGAGAGGCTGGCTGGCAGCGCTTCCACCACATCTTCGGCGCCTACCACGTTGACCAACTGGGCAACCTTTTCCTGAATCTGGTCCTCGCGGAGGCCGCCGCGTTCGCGCAGCGGAAAGGCCACGTTTTCCCGCACGCTCAGGGAATCGAAGAGCGCGCCGTTCTGGAAGACCATGGTGATGCGCTTGCGGATGGCCCGCATGCCCTCTTCGCTCAGAGCGGTGATCTCCTGGCCCTCGACGCGGATCGACCCCTCGTCCGGGGTGAGAAAGCCCATCAACATGCGCAGGGCCACCGACTTGCCCACGCCGCTGCGACCCAGAATGCAGAGGGTTTGGCCGCGATTCACATAAAAGCTCACGTCCTCCAGAACTTGCCGGCCATCAAAGGAGATGCCCACATGGCTAAAGGAGATCAGGGGCTCCGGGGAGAGTTCCGCATTGGAGGAGGTGTCGAACATTGCCGTAGAATCAGCTTACGCGATGGGAGCCGGTTTATCGATGCTTGATGTGGATCGTCCATTCGCGCTTTTCGCCGGGTTCAAGGCGGAGCGCTTTTCCTCCGGCCACTTCGGGGTGATCTACGAGTTTCCACGGCTGATATTTTGCGGCGTATATCTCAATCAGCACATCTTCGCCAGGCGGAATAAGCACGGTCGAATCGTCGCGGCGGTTGATGCTGATCCAATCTTTTGGGCTGGACGCATTCCGTAGGAAGAAGGCGGGATTGTTTATTGCGGCGCCTGACTTCTCGTCGAGGACGTTCAGCTTCAACGTTCCCGCCATTGGACCGAATTTGAAGAGCACGTTGTGGTAAAGATCCCCGGGTTTAACTACTACTGGAATGGGCTTGCTCTGGTGGCTATAAAACTTGAGCGGCAGGTCTGGGTACACATCATAAGGCTTTACCGCACGGACATAATACGTATCCATTGGAAGATTCTTCCCGGAGCACGTACCGGAGGCGGCGGTTGTGCAGTCGGGAACTCCGCCCACGACGAGCGTTCCAGGAGGAGGACCAAACTTGACGGTAGCTGAGGGAACGGGCTCGCCCTGCTGATCAACCACCTTTACTGTGATGCGCCCGCGGGAACCATGAGGTTGAGCACCTGAACTGGTAACGATGATCAGAAAAGCGAATGTAACTGAGGAAATAACTCGGAGCATTGAACGTCCTCCTGCCCGGCTCACTTTGGCTTAATCGTTCCGTTGGTCAGCTTGCTTGAGGGTGTTGCACCGTCTTGATTGAATTTGCTTATGGCCAATCTGTGGGTTTCTCAAGCGCGAGACGCGGTCTGCCTTGACAGCCATGACCTGAGCGCCTGATCCGCGCGGCCTTGCCAGCCGTTGCCGGTGGCGCGGAGGCCCTCCGCCACATCGGGCGAGAGTCGAATCGAGATGGGAACCTTCTTCGGCGTCTTCTGCGGCCCGCGTTTGCCAAGCTTCAGCAGCATTTTCCGCTCTGCCTGCGGCAGAGCCGAAAAAGGCTTAAAGCGGGCAAGGTCTCCGGCTCGAATCTCCCGGACCTCGCCGTCCTCGGCAATTAGCGGTTCGGGCAGCGGTTTAGGCAATGGTTTGCGGTTTGCCATAGAGCTTTGCCTCCCTCTTGTTGGTTTTGCGAAAACTGATAACGCGAATTCCATCCGGTTTGGGGATGTAGCAGCGCAGGTGCAGCCGCTTATCCAAATACCCAACGGCCACACGCCGCATTTCGCCGTGCCGGGAATAGTCCGCGATCAATGCATTCTCGAAATCGAAATCCGCAGCCCGCTCGAAGGAGAGACCGCGTTCGCGGAAATTGCGCTCATTCTTGGCGGGATCGTACGTGATTCCCATAGGTTTATTGTATATACTATTTGTGGGGAGTCAAGTTGATTGCAAGAATTTGGATTACCCGGTCCGAAAATCCGCTCTGGGGCGCCCGGCAACCTGGCTCCCGGTTTGACAAGCGTTAGGCTACAGGCTACAGTAGTTCAGATGAAGATCCGGGAGTTCGTTCATAAGGGCCTGAAGAGGCTCTATGAAGAGGACAGCGCGAAAGGGGTTCCGGCGAACTCGGCGGACAAGCTGCGCAAGATGCTTGCCTTTCTGGACGGGATGGGCAACGTGGAGGAGTTGCGTGGGCTGCCCGCTTGGAAGGCGCATCGGTTGACCGGAGACCGCAAAGGAACGTGGAGTTTGAGCGTGACCGGCAACCTGCGGCTGACTTTTCGCATCGATGCTGCCGAGCACGAAATCCGCGAAGTGAATTTAGAAGATTACCACTAGGACGAAGGAGAAAAACGCGATGCCCATGAAGAATCCTCCTCATTTAGGGGATTTTATCCGGACGGAGATCGTCGAACCCGCGGGATTGACGGTGACGGCGGCGGCGGCGGCGCTGGGCGTCTCCCGGCCCACGCTCTCCAGCTTGCTGAACGGCAAGGCCGGCTTATCAGGGGAGATGGCGCTGCGCATCGAGAAGGCCTTCGGAGTGAAGATGGACACGCTGATGCGGATGCAGTCGGCCTACGATATTGCCCAGACGCGGAAGCGCGAGAAACTGATTCGCGTGGAACCGGTTCGCCGCGCGGCTTAAATTTGAGCGAGTTGATCGGAATCCCAGGTCCGAGAATCCGGACCTGGGGCACCCGCTTACACTTTCAAAACACTCAGCGCCCGGCTTCTTCCAGGAAGCGCACGATGGATTCGATCCCCAGTTCGAAGTTCTTTAGACAGTACTTCTCGTTGGGGGCGTGGATGTTGTCGTCGGGAAGACCGAAGCCCATCATCACGCTGGGCATTCCCAGATGGCGATCGAAATCGCCGACGATGGGGATAGAGCCGCCGGAGCGGATAAAGACCGTGTCCTTGCCCCAGACTTCGTGCAGCGCCTTGGTCGCGGCCTGAATGTACGGGTTGTCGACCCGAACCAGGCAAGCGTCACCGGAGTGAATCAGCCGCACATCGACATCGACGCCCACGGGCGTGATCTTTTCCACATAGGCCTTGTAGAGGGCAAAGGCCTTGGCCGGAGTCATGCCCGGAACCAGACGCATGGAGACCTTGGCGGTCGCCTTGGCGGGAATTACGGTCTTCGCGCCCGCGCCGATGAAGCCGCCGGGGATGCCATGCACGTCGAGCGAGGGACGCGCCCAGGTGCGTTCCATCACGCTGTAGCCGGACTCGCCCACCAGCGTGCGTGAACCTACCTCGGTCTTGCGATAGTGCTCCTCGTCGAAGGGCAGGCTTTTCCAGGCCTTCAATTCCTCGGGGCTGGGGGGGATGATGTCGTCGTAGAAGCCGGGGATGAGGATGTGGCCGTTCTCGTCCTTCAGCTTGGCCAGCATATGCGCGAGAGACATGAAGGGATTGGGCGCAGCGCCGCCGTACATGCCGGAGTGCAGATCGGTCTTGGCCCCGCGCACTTCCAGTTCCGTGTAGATCATGCCGCGCAGGCCGACGCACAGGGTGGGCAGGCCGGGCGCAAAGAGTTCTGTATCGCAAACCAGGGCAAAATCCGCCTTGAGGTCGGCCGGTTTGGAAGCGACGTATTCGGCAATTCCCTCTCCGCCGACTTCTTCATCGCCTTCGAGAATGACGCGCACATTCAGAGGTAGCGAGCCCGTGGCGGTCATCAACGACTCCAATGCCTTGACCTGCGACCACACCTGGCCCTTGTCGTCACAGGTGCCGCGGCCGTAGAGATTGCCGTCGCGCTCGGTTGGCTCGAAGGGCGGCGAAAGCCATTCGTCTTCGGGATCGGTTGGTTGCACATCATAGTGGCCGTAAAAGAGCCCGGTGGGCTTTCCGGCGGCGTGCAGCCAGTCAGCGTAAACCAGCGGATGGCCGACGGTGTCAATGAGCCGCACATGTTCCATGCCGATGCGGGTCAGCTCGGAGGCCAGAAACTCGGCGGCGCGGCGGCAATCGCCCTTGTTCTCGGGCAGCGTTGAAACCGAAGGAATGCGCAGCAGATCCTTCAGTTCACTCAAAAAGCGTGGATGATTCTGGCGTGCGTAGGCTACAGCGGGTGAAGACATAGATGTACTCCCTCTCAAAAAATTCCGACAGAGGAGAGTATAGGCTGTAAGGCTGGAAAACGGAATCCAATGCCTCTAAAGTTTGGCTGGATGATTAGCCGAACAGTTCACTATGAGATCCAAACCGGGCCAGACGCAAGAAGTCGGCGTCGGATTTTCTGTAAATCAGCAGCAGATCTGGTTTGACGTGGCACTCACGATAACCTGCCCAATCGCCGCTCAAGTCATGATCGCGGAGCCGAGGCTCCAGGGGTTGATCGTTGGCCAGAGCCGCCAGAATAGGCATAAGGTCTGCATCAAGTGAAGCACGATGCTGTCCCTTGGCCTCTCGTTTGTAATCGTGTTTGAATGCCGATGAGCGTTCAATCGTCCTCATGCAAATCCGCCATCAGCGCATCCACGCTGGCAAAGCGCTTACCCTTTCCCGACTCAAGCTCCGCGATTGCCTTGCGCGTCGCCGCGTTTGGCGCCTTGACCTCAAATGGCAACCGGCGCTCATCGGCTACGCGCAGCATCAGCAGACGGATGGCGTCGGAGATGGACAGGCCCATCGCTTCGAGCGCGTCTGCGGCTCGCTCTTTGGTGTTCGCATCAATGCGAGCACGAACGTAGGTGTCGGCAAGGATCATAACGGTTCTCCCGAGTTCCAACTGTTAAACATAACTGTAGTCTCATTGGGACCACATTTGCAACTCAGCCGTTCGAGAAACTCGGATGCCAACACTGACCCGTGCAAGACCATAATTGTGAATCTCGCATGTTCGCAAACACTGGCGCTGCGCAGATTCCAAAGATCTTTAAGGGCGGGGTTCCGCCAACACGGTACTCTTGGATGAGATGCCCCCCATTCTCAACGCGCAGTCGGTCACCAAACAGTTCGGCGCCCGGCCCCTCTTCCAGAACATTTCGCTTACCGTCGAAGAGGGCGCCCGGATCGGACTGATCGGCCCCAACGGAGCAGGCAAATCCACGCTGCTGGCCATTCTTGCCGGGCAGGTCGAGCCGGACTCGGGTGAGCTGGCGGTGCGCAAGCGTGCCCGCGCCGCCTACGTGCCGCAGGACTCGCGCTTTGCTCCCGGCCTCAGCATCCGCCAGGTTCTGGAGCAAGCGCTCGCAGCCACGCATGTCAACGAAGCCGAACGGGAGGGCCGGTTGCGCGAACTGGCTGGCCGTGCCGGCTTTGACAGCCTCACTGTTGAGGCGGCGTCGCTCAGTGGCGGCTGGCGCAAGCGGCTGGCCATCACCGAAGCCATGGTCAGTGAGCCCGAAGTCCTGCTGCTCGACGAGCCGACCAACCACCTCGACCTGGCCGGAATCGAATGGCTGGAGGAGCTGCTCACCTCGTCCTCCTTTGCCGCTGTAACGGTCAGCCACGACCGCTACTTTCTCGAATCCACCTCCAGCGAAATCATTGAATTGAATCGGGTTTTTGCCGATGGAT
>JBAVYF010000033.1:0-5593 GCA_049698655.1 Occallatibacter sp.
GTCTCGAGTGCGGGCACGGTCATGACCAGTAACTATACCCCGATTATTGGCACGGTCAGGACCAGCAACTATGCCGCGTCATCAACCCCTTGGCCTCAGAACCCCTTTTCGCACTCTGCAACCTTAACCAGCAATATCGCCCGCATCGCCGTGAACTACAGATTCTAAACACGGATTGTCATGGCAAGAAAAGCGCCTCGCTTCGGCGGGGCGTTTTTTTTGAGCCGGGAATTGCTTGCGGATATTCCCATCCAGGCATGGCTTTGAAGGCGGATTTTCCCCGCAGGCATCCCGCGGCAAGCTTTGCGATTACCATCAAGAGGGGCATAATCCTCAAGGGAGCAACGCCATGAAGATGCGGCCGGGAACACAAACGGGATTTCTGCTGTGCGGCAAGGAGTGGACGGAGGGCGAAGTGCTGGAGGTGCGCTCGCCGTGGGATCAGGGGCTGGTGGGGCGAGCAACTGTAGCCACCCGCGCCGACGCGCGCCAGGCCGTGCACCACGCCGTTGCCAGCCTGCGCCGCACCCGCGCCCTGCCGCGCTGGAAGCGCCGCGAGATTCTGGAGGACGTGGCCGCCGCGCTGATTGAGCAAAAGGAGCGGTTCGCGCAGCTCATCGTCGCCGAGGCGGGCAAGCCGGTTCGCATGGCGCGGACGGAGGTGGATCGCGCCGTTCTTACCTTCAAAACCGCGGCCGAGGAGGCCTCGCGGCTGGGCGGCGAGAGCATTCCGCTGGACCTGACTGAAGGCAACGAGGGCCGCTGGGGGCTGGTGCAGCGCTTCCCGGTGGGGCCGGTGCTGGCCATTGCCCCGTTCAACTTCCCGCTGAACCTGGTGGCGCACAAGGTGGCGCCTGCGCTGGCCGCCGGATGCCCGGTAATTCTGAAGCCGGCCTCGCAAACTCCCTTTACCGCGCTGGCGCTGGGCGAGGTGATTCTGAAGGCCGGCTGGCCCGCGGAGGCGCTGTCCGTGCTGCCTCTGAGCAACGCGGACGCCGCCTGGCTGGTCGAAAAGGAAGACAGCATCAAGCTGGTCAGCTTTACCGGCTCGGCCAAAGTTGGCTGGGAGTTGAAGGCTCGCTCCGGACGCAAGCGTGTGGTGCTGGAGTTAGGCGGCAATGCCGCCCTGATCGTCTGCGACGACTGGCCGGAGCTGGACGAGGCGGTCGTCCGCACCGCGCACGCGGCTTTCGGTTACGCGGGCCAGTCCTGCGTGAGCGTGCAACGTGTGTTTGTGGAGCGCAGCATTTTTCAGACTTTTTTGTGGAAGGTAGTGGAAGCGACCGACAAGATGACGGTTGGCGATCCCTCAAACGAAGCCACCGAGATTGGTCCGCTCATCCGGCTCAGCGAGGCCGAGCGCGTGGAGTCCTGGATCAAGGAGGCCGTCGAGGGCGGCGCCAAGCTGGTGGCCGGCGGTGAGCGCCGCGGTTCCATGGTGACACCGGCGATCCTGACCGGAACCTTGCCGGGCATGAAGGTGCGCGACGAAGAGGTCTTCGGCCCGGTGTTGGTCATTGAACCCTACGACGACTTTGAACAGGCGCTGGCCGATGTGAATCATTCAAAGTACGGCCTGCAAGCCGGGCTGCTCACCCGCGATGCCGGCCGCATCCTCACCGCTTATCGCGAACTTGAAGTGGGCGGCCTGATCGTGGGAGACACGCCCACCTGGCGCCTGGACACCATGCCCTTCGGCGGCGTCAAGGACTCTGGATTCGGACGAGAGGGAATCCGCTCGGCCATCGAAGAGATGACCGAGCCGCGCATGTTGGTCATGACCGGGCTATAGCTAGCAAACGCCGAAGATATCCTCTTCTTACTTAGCGATCATCTCCAGCATGGCTTTCACGTCGGCTGCATGTGGGCCGTCGGGGGCCAGTGCAAGATATTTTTCAAACGCCTCTCGCGTCTCGGGCGAGGCTTGGACCTTGCCTTGTGCGGTTACAGGCAAATCGGCAAAGAGATCTGACCCCAAAACGAACCAGGCATTCGCTCGGGTGGGATCCGCTTGCACGCACTTGCGGCAGGCCGCCGCTGAATCATGCGTGTTGCCGATGTTAAAGAGCACGGCGCAAATATTGAAGTAAGCCAGCCCCTGATTGGTTGCGAACACAGCGGATTGGTTATACGCTTCAATCGCCTCATCGTTGCGTTTGAGCCTGAGCAGCGCATTGCCCTTGCCAATGTAGATCTGCGACAGGCCGTCTTTCCACTCGTTCATTGGCTGGCCTTTGGCGGGCTTTTCCATTTGCGCCGTGGCCAGTGCCTGGCCGTAGGTGGCTAGGGCTGCATCCGCCGAGCCGGAGTAAAGTTGCGCGTTCCCCAGCAACTTCAGGTTCACGGACGTTGCCTTTTGCGCAACCAGTTGCTGCGCGATGGTGACGGCGCGAGGCCATTCCTTTGCCTGCATGGCCTGGTTGTATTCCGCAGTCAGAGACTGGACATTCTGTTGGCCGCTGCTGTCGCCTGATTGCGGGGCGGCTGGCAAGGCGAAGAGCAACGGCAACAGAGCCGCCGCAAGAATTGGAATGGACC
Source organism: Occallatibacter sp. (assembly GCA_049698655.1). GTDB lineage: Bacteria > Acidobacteriota > Terriglobia > Terriglobales > Acidobacteriaceae > Telmatobacter. The sequence goes on from JBAVYF010000033.1 coordinate 2,539, forward strand.
GTCGCATCGCGTACCTCCGTTCAGTGGAGACGCTAAGATTGCTGGCAACACATTAAATCAGAATGCAACGGGAAGCAAGCCGTTTGCGACGCAACACCAACTCGGCCGGATGGCGATGACGAAGAATCGCCCTCCACCGGACCGGCCAACTGCCGCGGCGCAAACAGCGGGCTGTTCTCCTTGCATGATGCTCTTGGCCTATGACTGGGCCGCCTGCAGCGCGTGGCAAAAAGAGCAGGTTAGTTTTCTTACTTGGCCTTGGCCTTCTGTGCTGCCCAGCGCTTGCGCTGCGCATCGGCAATCCGCTTGCGCGCCTCGGGGCTCAACACGCGGCGCTTCCTCGCCTTTGCGGCCTTCTTGGCCTTCTTGGTTTTGCGCTTAGTTACCTTGGCGGCGACTTTGCCGGCGCTGCTCAGCAGGGAGCGAACCTGCGTGAGGCTGGCAATTTCGGCGTCGATTAAAGCAAGAATGGAATTAATAGCCATAAGTTAAGCATAATTCATGAATCCCGCATTGCACAGCGCGGGGGAATATCCCGGCATCTTGCCTTGAAGAATTTAGCGCATTTCGTCTGGCTTTGCCCGCCGCGCAGGTTACCTGCACAAAGACAAGGGGCAGGCATCGGAGCCTGTCCCCTATCTGCCGCGCGAAGAATTTCCACTTTTCTGCCCCGTTAGGAGCCCAGATACTCCACGTGCACATAAGTGCCGAGGCGCACGTTGTAGGCCAGGTACCAGCCGTCGTGGTCCGGGTCCGGGTAGATCACGATGTCATCAGAGTCCCACAGCCAGCCGTCACAGAAGGCCATGTCAGCAGCCGCAACGTCCCAGTACCAGCCGTTGAACCAGAAGCGGCCGGGGCCGCCGCCGCCAAGATGCCAGACGTGCCCGCGGCCAAAGCCGCCGGTGAATTGACCATGCGCAAAGGGATGGTCGACGTGATAGCTCGCGTCGCCGCGGCCGGTGTCATGTCCTACCCAGGTCTTGCCATTGACGTGCGGCGCGTTGGGGTGGCCTTCCTTATTGCCATAGTTGCGACTGGGTTCGGCCGCATGGGGCGAGCCTGTGAACGCCTTGGGACCATGGGACGGGATCGCCTGATGCCCTCCACCGCCCGAGGGGTGAGATTGCGCTCCCTTATGCTGTGCGAACGCGGGAACGGAAAGAACCAGCAACGTGGCCAATGCTAGCTGAATGGTCTTCATTGATTCCTCCGGATACCCTCGGGAAGAACAGCGACGCTCTGCCGCCCTTGCCCTTTGACGGGCCATCTCCAACAACATTAAATACAACCCGGCGCATTCAGGCAAATTGCGCCGCGCGAAGATACACCCAAGGCCCTGTGCCCCATCCATTTCGCGTTCTTTGCGAAATGGGTGGGAGACCCCAAAGCTCCGTGCCCCATCCATTTCGCGCTCTATGCGAAATGGGTGGGAATTCACAAATCTCCTGGCGCGTAAGCGCCGTACGCCTAGACGGCAAGTCTCCGCCACGCATACAGCGGGAAGTGGTTGGCCAGCTCGGCCACCTCATTGCGAATCCGCTCCAGCGCCACATTGTCGTTGCGCTGCTCCAGAGCCTTGGCGATCCAGGCGGCGATCAGCCGCATCTCCGGCTCCTTCATGCCGCGGGTAGTCAGCGCGGGCGTGCCGATGCGAATGCCCGAGGGCTTGAGCGGCGGATTGGTGTCGTAGGGAATGGCGTTCTTGTTGACCGTGATGCCGGCCTTGCCCAGCGCCAGTTCGGCCTCCGAGCCGAGAATGCCTTTCTCGAAGACGTCTACTAACATCAGGTGGTTGTCCGTCCCGCCGGAGACGATGCGGAAGCCCGCCTCTTTGAGCGCCGCCGCCAGCACCTGCGCGTTGGCCACAACCTGCGCGGAGTAGGTCTTGAACTCGGGCCGCAGCGCTTCGCCCAACGCTACCGCTTTGGCGGCCACGATATGCACCAGCGGACCGCCCTGCTGGCCGGGAAAGACCGCCCTGTCCACCGCCGCGGCCAGCGCCTGTCCGCAGAGAATCAGTCCCGCGCGCGGCCCGCGCAGTGTCTTGTGCGTTGTGGTGGTGGTGATGTGCGCATGGGGCACTGGCGAGGGATGCACGCCGCCAGCCACCAGGCCGGCAATGTGCGCCATGTCGAAGATATACACCGCGCCCACCTTGTCGGCGATCTGGCGCATGCGCGCGAAATCCCAGAGTCTCGGGTAAGCGCTGCCGCCGCCGATGATGGCTTTGGGCTGCTCGCGCTCGGCGATAGACTCCAGCTCGTCGTAGTCGATCATCTCCGTGTCGCGCCGAACCGTATAAAACGTGGGCCGGTAGAGCTTGCCGCTGAAGCTCAACTTATGCCCGTGGGTCAGATGGCCGCCGTGGGCCAGGTCAAGGCCCAGTATGGTGTCGCCCGTCTGCAAGACCGCCATGTAGGCTGAGGCGTTGGCCTGCGAGCCGGAGTGCGGCTGCACGTTGGCGTGCTCGGCTCCGAAGAGCTGCTTGGCTCGGTCGCGTGCCAGGTTTTCCACCACGTCGGTGAACTCGAAGCCGCCGTAGTAGCACCGCCCTGGGTAGCCCTCTGCATACTTGTTGGTGAAGATCGAGCCGGCCGCCTCCAGTACCGCCTCGGAGACAAAGTTTTCGCTGGCGATCATCTCCAGCCCCTCGTGCTGGCGGTGGGTTTCATGGGCTAGAGCTGCGGCAACTTCGGGGTCGGCCTGGGCAAGAGTCAGAGACATGCGGTCGGTCATACTGGAATTTTAGACCCTTCACCGGCTCTTTTGACAGGCAATGCGCCTCGCGGATTTACAGTTTTGGAAGGAGGCAATACCGGCTTCGGAATTTCGCGTCCCGGCCTCCGCCAATTCGCGTCTAATGGAAGGCGCGGAAATCGCCAACTCGCTAACTTGCTACCTCCGCGAAGCGGTGCTAACTTGCTGTCTTTGTCATAAATCTCCGGGTGCCCCACCCTCGCCGCTGTCATCCTGTGCGGAGCGCAGCAGTACGCCGCCAACCGGCAAGTAATCGGCACTCACCTAACCGTCGGCGAGCAGGCCGAGGTCAAGG
>JBAVYF010000034.1:0-5406 GCA_049698655.1 Occallatibacter sp.
GGTCGGCAATGGAGACGCGGCTGACCTTGGCCGGCTGCAGAGCCTTCTCGGCAAAGGTGGTGATCTCGTCGGAAAATTCGATGATGTCGATCTTTTCTCCGCGCAGCTCGCGGAGGATGGACTGCACCCTCATGCCCTTCATGCCCACGCAGGCGCCCACCGGGTCCACGTCCTTGTCGCGAGACTGAACTGCAATTTTTGTGCGCTCGCCGGCCTCGCGCGCAATAGCGCGAATCACCACGGTGTTGTCGTAGATTTCGGGGACCTCGGACTGGAACAGGTTCTGCACCAGCTCTGGCGCGGCGCGGCTGACAACCACCTGCGGCCCCTTCGCGGCGCGGTCCACCTTGAGCAGGACAACGCGGACGCGCTCGCCGATGGAGAACTGCTCCAGCCGCGACTGCTCGCGCTTGGGGCAGCGGGCTTCGGCCTTGCCCAGGTCGTAGATAATGTCCTGGCCCTCGATGCGCTTGACCGTGGCGTTCAGCACTTCCTTCTCGCGGTGGGCGTACTCGTTGAAGACTGTGTCGCGCTCCGCCTCGCGCACCTTTTGAAAGATGACCTGTTTGGCCAGTTGCGCCGCGATGCGGCCCAGCGGAGTCGTGTCGCGATAGAGACGGATCTCACTGCCCACCTCAACGTCCGGGGCCAGTTCCTTGGCCTCGGTGAGGGTGATCTGGTTCAGCGGGTCCTCGAGGGGCTCATCGTCGGCCACAACCGTCTTGTAAATGTAGGCGGTGATCTGGCCGGTTTCCTTGTTGAGCTCGCCGCGCATATTCTCCTGGGTCTTGTAGAACTTGCGCGTGGCCAGGGCGATGGCCTCCTCGACAGCGCCAACAACGATGGCGGGATCAATGCTCTTTTCCTGGCTCAAGAGTTCGATACTCTGATACAAAACGCTGGCCATACTCTGATTGCTCTCTCTTTGATACTGCGCGTATTGTGCGTACGGCGAATGTTGTTGGTGGCTTACGCCGGTTGAGTTGAGGTTGAATACCGCTTAACCAAGAACACTGTCATCCTGAGCGGAGCGCAGCGCAGTCGAAGGACCTGCATTTGCTTTCATCCGTTCAGTAAAAAACCTTCCGTGCCCCATCCTTGCGATTTTTTCTGTCGCAAGGGTGGGATACCACAACCTAAATCTCCGGCACCAGTTGCGCCTTCTCGATGTTCTCCAGCGCAATCTCCACCGTGCTCACGCCGGCCTTCCGGCTCTTGCTGTTCTGCTTGACCGCGTTCAGGTCGAGCGTAATAGTGGGTGCCCCAGGTCTCGTTTCTGAGACCTGGGAGACAGCCATCAATCTTCCCTGCCAGTGCCGGTTATTCCTCACCGGCTCAAAAGTCTGTACCTTTACCAGGCTTCCGGCAAACCGTTGAAAATCCTCGGGCCTGGTCAGCTTGCGATCCAGCCCCGGAGAGCTGGCTTCCAGAGTGTATTCCGCGCCCGGAACCAGGTCTTCCACATCCAGCAGCACGCCAAAATCCCGGCTGAACGCCGCGCAATCCTCGTGCGTTATGCCGGAGAGCTGCTCGACCTTGAGCTTGCCCGCCTGCGTCTCCTGAATCAGCCGTTCGGGAAGCTCCCCAACTCCGGTTCCATCTTCGCTTTTGGCTCCGGCTTCAATCGCCGCCTTCAGCTTCGCCCGTCCCTCGGCGTTTTTCTCAAGGAAGACGCGAAGAACACGTTCCTTCGCCGGGCCGGCCAATTCAATCTCCACCACGTCCAGCCCATGCGATGCGGCCACTCGCACCGCTGCCGATCGAATTGCTTCCAGCTTGACTGCCATCGTTCCCTACACCCCAGCGCGCAAAAATCGCTCGCCGGGGACCCCGTTTCTACACCCCAGCGTGCAAAAATCGCTCGCTGGGGACCCCGTTTCCTTGCCGCTCATTCCGGCGACGCATCCCCGGAGTTTTCCCGGCGGAGTATTCCCCATTTCACGTCAAAAATCTGGGAAAATGCCCCGAAAAACCGAGGAATTTTCCGCAAATAAAAAGTGGGCTGTAAGCCCACTCATCTCTCCGCCAGCCGGCGTACTCACGGCAACTCAGGCGGACAAACTCGTCTGCATCCTTAGCATAGGCCAAAATGACGGGAAATTCAATTGGCAAGTTAGGCAAGTAGCCGAGAATTAACGCCTCCATGCGGTACCTGGAGAGAAAGGATGCTTTTTGGATTTCGTTGGGGCTCTTGACAGCTTCCGTCTTTCCGCTAGACTGAAAGTATGCCTAGCGGAAATGCAGTCGCTTCTACAGTGGTGAGCCGGATCGGCCAACGGCGTCAAGTTGTCATTCCCAAGCGTGTCTTCGATTCTCTTAAGCTGCGCGCCGGGGATTTTGTCGAGGTCAGCGCCGAAGGCGGACGCCTGCAGATGCGTCCCAAACGGCTCGTGGATATTGGCGATGAGCGTCTTACGTCCAACGAGGCTGTCAAGGTACGCCGGGGCGAGGCGGAGATCAAAGCCGGTCACTCCCAGTCGTGGCGGACGGTAAAAGATGAATTGGGCCGTTGAACTTTCGGCGTCTGCCGTCAAGGCGCTGAAGAAGCTGCCGCGAGACCGGCAAGCGCAGATCGAGCGGGCCATCGACGAGATGGAAACGGATCCGCTGGCCGGGGATGTAAAGCCGCTGAAGGGCCCGGAATGGAAGGACCGTTACCGGAAGCGCGTGGGGCCTTACCGGATCATCTTCACCCTCGACCGCAAAGCCAGGATCGTGGCCATCTCCGCCATTCTCATCCGTTCTGAAAAGACATATCGATAATTGCGCTCACGAACGGGAGGGTTCTACTTTTCCCCGTCAATCTGCAATACTTTCTGCTATGGACCGAAAAGCTATTTTGCGCGCTGTAGTTTTTACCGTGGGATTGGCCGCATCTCTTCCCGCGCTGGCCGACGACTCGGCTGCCGCGATTGCCGCCGGAGGCCTCGTACCCCGCCGCGAGACGCGGATCGTCATGGCCAAGGAAGTCCTCCGCATCAGCGACAAAAAGATCGTGGTCGATTACGACTTCCGCAACGATACCGATCAGGATGTGACCACAGAGGTTGCGTTTCCCATCCCTCCATATGCGAATGAATTCGCGGTTGGACCGGCACTCGAAGAGCAGTCTTTTCAAAGCTTCAAGCTCTGGGTGGATAGTAAGCGTGTCAAGTATGAATCCGAAGCCGCAGCCTCGCTAAAAGGCAAAGACGTGACCGCCATTCTCAAGGCGAATCATATAGACATTCCAACCTTCGGCCATTTTGTAGACAAGGTGGATTCGATGCACCAAGAGGTGATTGACTCGCCTGATTTCAATCGACTTTCCAAGAGCACTAGAGATCAACTGGTCAAGACAGGGATATTCGAAGTTGACGGTGCGCCCTGGGGTAAGTGGACCGTGCATTTGCAATACCACTGGAAACAGACTTTTCCAGCCCATTCGACGGTTCACATTCGGCATGAGTATTCGCCGATAACAGGCGATGCCTATGAGATGGGAGAGGATGCCGGAAAAGACCTTCTGGAAGCCGTGAAGAAGCCCGTGGATGAAACCAAACCTAAGCCACTGGATCCCAATGGCGGAGGCGATCTAACGTCCTTTTGTCTAGGCCTTCCGCTGGCCAAAAACATGACTGCCAGTATCCATCAAGACCTGATCAATCTTCCGGCCGATCCCGATCCTCCCATTGAGCTTTGGATGCAATGGGTAGACTTCATCCTCACCAGCGCCAATACCTGGCAGCGTCCAATTGAGGACTTTACGCTCACCGTCGAGCGGCCAAAACCGGAGCACGGCGGGCGCGTTCTCGTCAGCTTCTGCTCGCCGCAAAACGGCAAGGTAGTGAAGCTCGACACGGACCACATGCAGGTTCACCTGACCAACTTTGTTCCTGCCACGGAATTGCACATTGGATTCTTCGAGGTTCCCTTGGCCAATCCTGCCCAGCCAGCGGCGAAGAAGTAGGCTCGGCGAATCCGATGCAGGGCAAGTGAGGAGAAAATGGACCCGCGCGACGAGATGGAACCCGGCCAGGTCGAGATGTTGACCCACGCCTTCGGGGAACAACTGATGGCCTGCCTGGACGAGTGCGCCCGCGGCCGACGCGGCCTCTTTGGAGACGTTGAACTGCTGGCCGAAGATCAAGCCAGCGCATGGCCGGAAGCGGCCCGGCTGCGCGAGCTGGCGCTGGCGTTGCAGAGCATTCTGGCCCAGCAGGAAGAGCGGAATGCGCTGTGCGACGAGTTCCTTGACCTGTGCTCGATGCACGGCGAGAGCCATCCCGGCGAACGGAAGCTGGCGCGGGCCTTTCTGGAGCGCATCGAGAGGGGCGAAGTAGGCGTACAGCCGGAAAAGAATGGCTTGCCATGGTGATTCTGCACGCCTTCTTGGCGCTCGTGGCCGGCTTTGCCGTCATTCTGGCGCTCGTGACCACGCTGACGGCGCTCATCACGCGCATGGTCCCGAGCTGGGCGGGCGCGCAGGGCAAGCCGCAACCCGGTTATGTCTTCGTCAACCTCGGCTCCGCGTTGCTCTCCGCGGCGGCAGGCGGCTACGTGACCGCCTGGGCCGCAGTGGCCAACCCGCTGATTCACGTGCTGGCGCTGGGGATTGTGGTTCTGGCGCTGGCCGCCCTCAGCGCGCTGCAATCGCGCGGCAAGCAGCCCATCTGGTATCAGTTGGCGCTGGTGGCCATCTCGCCCATCGGCGTGCTGGCCGGCGGGCTGGTGCGGCTGCGGGTGCTGGGAATTTTGTAAGGCGTAATTCCGGTGTGTTGGGGTTCGTGGTTTTCCACCCTCGCAGAAAAATGTGGTTACTGATCCGGCCCCAAAGAAATGCAACACTCCCTCCCACCCATTCCGCAAAAAGCGCGGAATGGATGGGGCACAGCGTTTCAAAACTTCTGGGCCGGATCAATAAGAACCTGCCGTGCGCAGCCGAAATCCTGCCCTGAGCGTAGTTGAAGGGGGTATAGCGGTTCCACAATTGCTGTACCCCTAAACCACTGCTCTCAAGTGGCATTTTCCTAAAGAAAATGCCACCCTGCGCGATGCCAGAAAGGGCACGTGAATTGTGGAACCGCTCTGGGGCGCCCAGCTTACGGATTCTTCTCCGCCGCGCCGGGTTTTTCTGGCATCGGAATGGTGATGTCCACTGTCCGCACCGGTCCCAGCTTCAGCTCTTCCAGACCCGGCTTGATCTCCGGCCCGTTACCCACCACCAGCACGGCTTGTATATCGGGATGGATGTACTTCTTTGCCACCCGGTCCAGGTCGGCCAGCGTCACTTTCTCTAGCGCCGCCTTATAGGTCTCCAGATAATCGGCCGGATAGCCATAAAACTCGAGGCGCACTCTCTCGGCGAGCACCTTCTCCCGGGTGTCGTAGCGGAAGAGGAACGAGTTGAGAATATTATCCTTGGCC
>JBAVYF010000035.1:0-8375 GCA_049698655.1 Occallatibacter sp.
GCTCGCCGCACCACACCATCAGCGACGCCGGACTGATCGGCGGCGGCATCATTCCACGCCCCGGCGAGGTCTCGCTGGCCCACAACGGCCTGCTCTTTCTCGACGAACTGCCGGAGTTTCCGCGCAACGTGCTTGAGGTGATGCGCCAGCCCCTCGAAGACCACACCGTCACCATCGCGCGCGCTTCCATGTCGCTCAGCTTTCCCGCGCGCTTCATGCTGGCCGCGGCCATGAACCCCTGCCCCTGCGGCTACTTCAACGACAAGTCGCGCGAGTGCATGTGCACCCCGCCCATGATTCAGCGCTACGTGGCCAAGATCTCCGGCCCGCTTCTCGACCGCATCGATATTCACATCGAGGTTCCGGCGGTGAAATACAAGGAGCTGCGCGGCTCGGCGGCGGCCGAGGGCTCGGCCGAGATTCGCGCCCGCGTGCTCACAGCCCGTGAACGCCAGCGGCAGCGCTTCCGCAAATTCGGCGAGAAAATCTACTCCAACGCGCAGATGACCACCCGCCAGATTCGCGCCTACTGCGAGCTGGGCGCCGACGCCGAGCGCCTGCTAGAGCGCGCCATGCAGCAGCAGGGACTGACCGCCCGCGCCCACGACCGCATCCTCAAAGTCGCCCGGACCATTGCCGACCTGGAAGGCGCCGAGCACCTGGCCGTGGCTCACCTGGCCGAGGCCATTCAGTACCGCACCCTTGACCGCAGCTACTGGGCGTAAAAAGGCAGGGAAGTGGGATTGGGTGGGAGTTGCAGCACAGGTTATTTGGCTGATTCCTGACCCGGAATCCCTGCCATCACCGGGTAATCAGGCTGGTTCCCGCGGTTTGGCAAATCTCCTGTTTTCTGATGGTTAGCTCTGGCCTCAGAGACGGGTTTTCCGCGCGGAATCATCCTCTAACTAATTGATTTAAAAGGACGTAGTCGCACAATTGACGAAAATACAATCGGCTGCTCCACAGTAGCTCCCCGGAAAAAACTATTGACCTGGTTGCCAACTCGTTATACATTCATGATTGCCATCCATATTTAGGGCGCATTAGAGAGTGTGATCGTGTGCCCGTCTGTTGTTTCCCGCATCATTTTGAGCTGAGGCTCATCCGTTGATGCCCCGGTGCGTTTATCTCTGCCGGAACGGGAATGCAGGGTGGATGGTTCCCAGGGCGGCAATCCGTATCACTGATACTGCATGAGGCCTGCTCCATAATCTGCGAAAGTGCGTCAGGATTTTTGAACTGTACGCTCAACTCGTGCGTCTAAACACTGGGAGTGGAAATTAGGGGTAGCCCGCGTTATGTTGGCGTCCCTGCTGCGCCGCCGGTGACCGTTCGGTTCCGGCCGGAGCCAATTTTATTAAGGAGAATTTTCCAATGCGTTCTGATTTAGTTTTTGGGGCACTTTCTCATGTCTCCAATCGCTACCAGTTGTGCCAACTGGCGAGCAAAGCAACCCGCAAGCTGCACAAGCCGAATACACGGCTGCAGGACACCACCAACGAAGTTCTTGGCCGTTTTCAAACCTCCAACCCCGGCTCCGCGACACCCATCAAGGCGTCTGTGCACCAGCCGGTCGAAACCCGCCGCGCCGCTTGATCTCGCCTCCCGAAGGGTATAGTTGAGTCAGGCAGCGGTTTCAGACGGTTGCCGTTCAAGGCAGCCGCGGATTCCGGTGTTCCATGCTCCACTTGATTTCGGGATAGTTTTCCAATGCGGCACACGCTGGCCGCCAGCCTTGTAATCCCGCCTGTACTTTCCCCGGGGCACTTCCCCCTTCCGGACACTCCCACTCCCATCCTCCCTTATCGCAGGTAAACATGACCATTGCCGAACTAAAAGAAAAAAACATCACTGAACTGACCCGCATCGCGCGCACCCTGGAGATCCCGGGCACCAGCGGCCTTCGCAAACAGGACCTGATCTTCAAGATTCTCCAGGCGCAAAGCGAAAAGGAAGGCCACATCTTTGCCGAAGGCGTGCTGGAGATTCTTCCCGACGGCTACGGCTTCTTGCGCTCGCCCGACTACAACTATCTGCCCGGTCCCGACGACATTTATGTCTCTCCGTCGCAGATTCGCAAATTCGACCTGAAGACCGGCGACTCGATCAGCGGCAATGTTCGCCCGCCGCACGAGGGCGAGAAGTATTTTGCCCTGGTCAAGATCGAGGCCATCAACTTCGAGTCGCCCGAGGAAACGCGCAACAAGATTCTCTTCGACAACCTCACCCCGCTCTATCCCCAGGAACGCATCAAGCTGGAGACCGTGCGCGAGGGCATCAGCGGCCGGGTGATGGATCTGTTGACGCCGGTGGGCAAGGGCCAACGCGGCCTCATCGTCGCTCCGCCGCGCACCGGCAAGACCATGCTCTTGCAGGCGCTCGCCAACTCCATCTCCACCAACCATCCCGAAGTCGTGCTCATCGTGCTGCTCATCGACGAGCGCCCCGAGGAAGTCACCGATATGCAGCGCTCGGTGAAAGGCGAGGTCATCAGCTCCACGTTCGACGAGCCGGCGGCCCGCCACGTGCAGGTGGCCGAGATGGTCATCGAAAAGGCCAAGCGCCTAGTGGAGCACAAGCGCGACGTGGTAATTCTGCTGGATTCGATCACACGCCTCGCGCGCGCCTACAACACCATCGTGCCGCCCTCGGGCAAGGTGCTCTCCGGCGGCGTGGACTCCAACGCCTTGCAGCGCCCCAAGCGCTTCTTCGGCGCGGCCCGCAACATCGAGGAAGGCGGCTCGCTGACCATCATTTCGACCGCGCTGATCGATACCGGGTCGCGCATGGATGAAGTCATCTTCGAAGAGTTCAAGGGCACCGGCAACATGGAAATCATCCTCGACCGCAAGCTCGTCGACAAGCGCGTCTTCCCGGCCATCGACATTCAGCGCTCCGGCACGCGCAAGGAAGAACTGCTCATCCCCAAAGAGGATCTGTCGCGCATCTGGATTCTGCGCAAGGTGCTCAACCCGCTCTCGCCCGTCGAAGCCATGGAGCTGCTGATCAGCCGCCTGGAAAAAGTCCGCAACAACGCCGAGTTCCTCGCCAACATGAATCAGCTATAAAACTTTTTTCAGCCGCGATCCGGCCAATGCTGTCGGGTGTCCCACAATGCCCCCGTGCCCCATCCATTTCACGTTTTTTGTGAAATGGGTGGGAAACCACGAACCTCAACCGGCTCTGTTGGCCGATCGATAAACATTTGGGTACATCATCCTTTCGCGTTCTTTGCGACAGGGCGGGAAATGATCTCCAACAAATCCTCCGTGCCCCATCCATTCGCCGTTCTTTGGCGAATGGGTGGGATACCAAGAATCTCAACATAGGCCGGATCAATAGACATTGAGGTCCTCTTTTGGGAGTTGTAATGCGCATACGAGTGAGTCTCTTCGTTATGGCTTTCGCGCTCGCCTGCGCAGCGAGCGCCGCCGCCCAGCAGCCGGAAAAAGGCTACTGGAGAGCTGCCAGCCGCACGGCCGCGAGCATCACCGGCGACATCTCCTTCTCCGGCTCCAAAATCACCATCAACTTTACTTCTTTTCTGATCTCGCCTGTCCGTCTGCTCAAGCCAGACGAGGTCGGCGCCGCGTTCGACGAAGCCGTGGACACAGCCGGCAATGGCCAGCTCTACCGCGTCAGTATCCCGGCCACGCGCCGTTTCCTCAAGAAAAACACTCTCTGCGGCTCGCAAGACACCCAGTGGATAGCGGTTTATGTGGCAAACGGCTCGCTGAAGGTCGCCTTCTTCTCCGGAGACAATGCCCCTCTCATGAGCTTTGAAGCTCTGCAAAACTCCACCGATCTCTGCGGAATCTATACGTTCGTACGCTGACGCCCAGACGGCGCAAGGGCGACGCGCCTTACGCTTTCCTCTTTCGGATTACCGCCGGCCCTTTCCCCGTTTCGCCGTTCGCTGATAAGATAGAAAATGTCGTGGGGCTGTAGCTCAGCTGGGAGAGCGCCTCGTTCGCAACGAGGAGGCCAGCGGTTCGATCCCGCTCAGCTCCACCAAACTCCCTCCGCTTTTCCTATATCAATTTTCTATTTTCACGTCCTGGCCGACAGCCTTCCCCAGCGCCTTTAGATACGAATCCAGCATCGCCGTGTGTCCCATCACCAAGCGGGAGACAAACCGGAACACCGGGTTATAAACTTCTCCATCCTCGGTGATCCGCACGCGAGTCCCGCCACTCTCCGGTTCCAGCGTAAAGCTCCACTTCCCGCCATAAGGTAGATTCTCGGTTGCAATCCGCCGCTCAATTGCCATCGGCGGCCTGCTCCCTTGCAACTCGTAAAGAACCGTCCCTCCATGCTGCGAGGTTTCCCGCTGAAAATGCTTGCCATCTTTTTCGATCAACTCGCACGACTTCACATCCGGCCGCCACTCCTGGCTTCCGGAGATCAAGCCGAAGAGCTTTTCCGGGGTTGCTTGTATGACGGCGCTGCTCGTTGCCACATGATGCTTGGGCAGCAGCAACCCGATCACCAGCACGCCTGCCACCAGCAGGACCAAGACTCCAAGCCCGATTAGCACAATCTTCATTCGTCCCTCCCTCGTTTTCTGAGTTTCAAATAATCGCGGCTGCCAGGGCTAGATGCGTCCCGCGGCGCGCAAGCCGCAAATCTCCTCGCCGTCAAAGATCCGCGAGCGGATAAGAAAACGCAGGCCCTCGGCATTGTCTAGCGAGAACATGCCGCCGTGGCCAGCCACCACGTCGAGCGTTAGTTGAGTGTGCTTCCAATACTCGAACTGGCTGCGGCTCATGTAGAAGGGCTCGCCGTCTACCTCGCCCAACTGCACATCCGAGTCCCCCACGAGGAACTCGCCGCGCGGGTAGCACATCGGGGAGCTGCCGTCGCAGCAGCCCCCCGACTGGTGAAACATCAGCGGCCCATGTTTGGCGCGCAGTGTTCGTATCAGCTGGATGGCCTGTTCGGTCGCCAGCACTTGTGCCGGTAGCTCCGTCATCGCCGCACCCCCTAGAAGAAGCCCAGCTTCTTTGGGCTGTAACTCACCAGCAGGTTCTTGGTCTGCTGATAGTGGTCCAGCATCATGCTGTGCGTTTCGCGGCCAATGCCCGACTGCTTGTAGCCGCCGAAGGCCGCGTGAGCCGGATAGGCGTGGTAGCAGTTGACCCACACGCGTCCCGCCTGGATGCCGCGCCCCAGGCGATAGCAGCGATTGGCGTCGCGGCTCCACATCCCGGCGCCCAGACCGTAGAGCGTGTCGTTGGCAATCTCCAGCGCGTCGGCCTCGGTCTTGAAGGTGGTCACGGAAACCACCGGGCCGAAGATCTCCTCCTGGAAGATCCTCATGCGGTTGTGGCCACGAAAGACGGTGGGTTGCACGTAGTAGCCGCCCTCGAGGTCACCGCCCAGGTGAGCGCGCTTGCCTCCGCAGAGCAGTTCCGCGCCTTCCTTGTGGCCGATGTCGATGTAGCTGAGAATCTTTTCCATTTGCTCGCTGGAGGCCTGCGCGCCGAGCATGGTATCCATCTCCAGAGGACTGGCCTGCTTGATGGCCGCCACCCGCTTGAGCGCTCGCTCCATGAATCTGTCGTAGATGCTCTCCTGAATCAGCGCGCGGCTCGGGCAGGTGCAGACTTCTCCCTGATTGAGCGCGAACATCACAAAGCCCTCGATCGCCTTGTCGAAGAAGTCGTCGTCCTCCTGCAGCACGTCGGCGAAGAAGATGTTCGGCGATTTGCCGCCCAGCTCCAGCGTTACCGGAATCAGGTTCTGGCTGGCGTATTGCATGATGAGCCGGCCCGTGGTGGTCTCTCCGGTAAAGGCAATTTTGGCCACGCGCGGGCTCGAGGCCAGCGGCTTGCCCGCCTCAAGGCCGTAGCCGTTCACGATGTTCAGCACACCCGGCGGCAGCAGGTCGCCCACCAGCTCGGCCCACACCAGAATGCTCGCCGGTGTTTGCTCGGCCGGCTTGAGCACCACGCAGTTGCCCGCGGCCAGCGCCGGCGCCAGCTTCCAGGTGGCCATCAGAATGGGGAAGTTCCACGGAATGATCTGTCCCACCACGCCCAGCGGCTCTTTGAAATGGTAGGCCACCGTGTCGCGGTCGATCTCGGAGAGCGTGCCCTCCTGGGCGCGAATGCAACCGGCGAAGTAGCGCCAGTGATCGATGGCCAGGGGAATGTCGGCCGCGGTAGTCTCGCGGATGGGCTTGCCGTTGTCCCACGTCTCGGCCAGCGCCAGCAGGTCGAGGTTGTCTTCCATGCGCTGCGCAATCTGGTTGAGGATGATGGCCCGCTGCGTCGGGCTGGTGTGCCCCCATGCCTCGCGCGCCGCATGAGCCGCGTCCAGCGCCAGCTCGATGTCCTTCGCGGTGGAGCGCGGAATCTCGCAGAAGGGATTTCCGGTGATGGGGGTGATGTTCTCAAAGTACTGGCCGGATGCGGGCTCCACCCACCTTCCGCCGATGTAGTTGCCATAACGCGAGCGAAAGCTCACCGTCTTGCTGAGCTTGCCCGGATGCAATGCCGTTGCTGTTGCCATTTGTGTCCTCCTTGGGGAACTTGCAGTTGCAGCCCAGGAGCAGTTTCCAATTTCCGAGTCCTCAGACACGAATTCCTGCCGGCGCGCGCACCGGCAAGGGCTTGGGAGACCAGAACTCTGAAAACTGCGAAAGGGGTCGCAGTGCAGGAATCATACACAAATTGACGCACGATTGGCAGCCCCCCAGGCGCAAACCACATAAATAATGTGGCAATCTGCCGGCGGACTCCGCGGTTTGCGGCAGGAGCGGCCCGGCGCTTTCCGTTTTCTCCGCCGGCCTCCGACTCCGCTATCCTATCGAAGAGGAATCCCTTGCCGACTCCAGAGTACGATTTGATCGACCTGCAAATGGGCGAACAACCGCAACAGCCTTCCGCGCCGGCGGCCATCGCGCCCGCATGGCACACCATCGTGCTGGTCGCGGGCATCGTCGCGCTTTCCATTCACAGCGCCGTGCGCTTCTCGGCCGCGCATGGCCCCATCAACCGGCTCGCAACCTACGGCTTCACGGCCGCAATGGAAGTGGGCATGCTCGCGTGGGTTGTCGTCGGACTGCGCCTGGGAAAAACTTCGCTGCGTTCGCTGCTCGGCTCGTGCTCTTCCAACATTCGCTCCGTTGCCGCGGACCTGGGCTTCGCGGCCGTCTTCTGGATCGCCTCGCTGATGGTGCTGGGAACACTGGGCATTGCCTGGTCGGGCGTTGAGTTTGCGCTCACGCACCGGACGGCGGCAACTCGCGCCGCCGGACAGACTGGACAAGTTGGACAAGCCGGACAAGCGGGACAAGCGCTCTCCCCCGATCCGGCGCGACTTGAAGCAGTGCGCGCGCTGGCGCAACTGGCGCCCGCCAACGGAAGAGAGATTGCCGCATGGACATTGCTCTGCCTGCTGGTCGGTTTTGTCGAGGAGATCGTTTTTCGCGGCTACCTGCAGCGCCAATTCATCGGCTGGGCGCGCGGCCGCGTGATGGCGGGCGTGCTCTTCTCCGCCATCGTATTCGGCTCTGCTCATGCGTATCAGGGCGCGCGCAGCATGGTCTTGCTCACTGTCTTCGGCGTGCTCTTCAGCCTGCTGGCGCTCTATCGCCGCAGCCTGCGCGCGGGCATCTTCGCGCATGCATGGCATGATTTGATTGCCGGTTTGGCGCTCGCTCTGCTCAGGTCGAGTCACATTTTCTGATCCGATGCAAGCGATGCCCGATTTTGAGCTAAAAAATTGTTGCCTATTTTTCCACCGTTACGTCGTTTTTTTCTTGACACTCGCGTTGCGAGAAACTATACATTCTTCAACTGCAGAAAGATTTGCAGAGCTCGATGCAACAGCATCGAAAGGGAGAATAGGAAAATGGCAACTAAGAAAGCAGCTAAGAAAGCGCCTGCGAAGAAGGCGGCAAAGAAGACCGCGAAAAAGAAGTAGCGGTACGTCCAACCCAAAGGCAACACATCAGGGGAACGCTTCAAGCGTTCCCCTGATGTGTTTTTGGGGAAAGGATTACACTGGTGAACGCGGGAGGAATCCATGACACGCCGCCGCTGGATTGCCGAGCATTGGGACGAAGCCACCGCAACCTTGGTGGGCGCGCAGGCCGAACACATGGCCCGCGTCTTGCGCGCGCAGCCGGGCATGGAGGCCGACGTGGTGGCCGGCGGACACGTCTTTCATGCGCAGGTGGCCGCGGTCGCCCGCGATGAGGTCCGCTTCAATCTGATCGCTGAGCTGGAGGCCGACCCGGCGCTGCCCGTTACTTTGGTGATGGCCGTCTACAAGTTCGACCACATGGAGTGGGCCATCGAAAAAGCCACCGAGCTGGGAGTCGCCGCGATTGCGCCCGTCCTTGCCAGAAGAACGGAAAAGCATCTGGC
>JBAVYF010000036.1:0-10510 GCA_049698655.1 Occallatibacter sp.
CAGACATGGGCTACCTACTGAGCAATGAGTGTTTATAGTTGCTACGCAGGAGACTCATTCAGATCTTCAACCGCATCTGTCCACTTCTTTCCGCAGGTTTCGCATCGCCACGTATTGAGCGGGTCGGCACTTTCGAGGATCGGGTCTTCGGCGCCACAGCTTGGGCAAACTGGCGGTTCGTAGTCCGGAATTTGCATTTTGGATTGCTCGACGATTGCCTGCGGAATCGGTCTGGAAAGAATCTCCTGCGCCTGTTCAAGCTGATCGGCGGCAACAAGAATCCGGGGATTACTCGTGTCGATAGCGACGCGGTAGCCCTGGCCATCAATCCAGCTATCGATTCCCGCCTGCTTCAACGCCGCGCGGATTTGCTGCCCACTCTCTGAGTCATCACATTCGCAGAGCAAGGTCTTCCATGTGTATTCGGGCGGCTGATCGTCTTCTTCTGCATCGCCGCCGGCTGCCGGCGAATCGGCGTCAGGATCCAATTCTGGATCAGGAATGTTCTCCGGGCGGTTCGACGGCACCTGGTTTGTCCCAAGGGACTCGTTCAGCCCGCGCTTCTTCATCTCATTACGGAGAACCAGTTGGGCAACTTCGGTCAGATTGCCGAAGTCTTCATCCAGCGCGTACAGCTCTTCGTCACTCATTGTGGCATAGAGCTGGGTGAGACTCTGCCAATCAGCGGTCGTGTCTCTTTGCATAGGCGACAGTATAGCCGCTCCTTGTATTGAATATCGCAGGTTCGAGGGGTATTTTCTCTAAGGAAGCTCTGAACAAGTCATATTTCGAGCCGACATTCCCTCGGGGGCTAAAGCCCACTTCATTTTTAAGATCGATACGGCACGACTGAAGCCGTGCCCTGACACTTCTTGCGACGCAAGAATTTGTTTTCCGTATGATGTAAAGCCGTGCCCTTTTAAAGCTCTATTTAACGCAAGCAGTTTAGAAGCTGACCTTACGCCCTGGGAACCAGGTGAGCTGAATGGTGGTGGTGGTCACCGTCTGCTGGCCGCCGACCTGGGTGTAAATCGGAGCCTTCCAGTGTTCCAGAACGAAGTTGCCGTTCACCTCGAAGTCCTTGCCGATGCGCTTGACCGCCTGGAAGTTGATGTCGTTCAGGGTAGTGCCGCCGGGGATGAAATATGAGGTGGCCTTCTGATTGCGCAAGCCCACCTGTAGCCATTCGTTGCCGCTCAGATGCCAGGTAATCCAGGCCTGGCCGCCCTTGTCCTCGCGCCCGATCCAGTCACCGAAGAGCTGACCCTGGTTGGTATAGCCCTGTTTCTGGATTCCTTCCCAATACATGAAATGGCCATACTGCCTGGCTCCCACTGTTGAGGCGGAGGGATCAGTGGAGGCGGCTTCGACGCGCAGGTCCAGCCTGGGAATGCCGGGCACGTGGGAGAGATAGATGCCTGGCCGGTAGGCGGCGCGACGGGGAGCGTCGGCGGGGGATACGTCGTCGTGAACCTCGGAGTCCGTGTAGAGCGTGAGCCAATTGCGGACGAAAGGCAGCCGGTAGGAGAAGTCGAAGGCGCCAAAGCGCGCTCCGGGATCGTCGCGGCCGTCTTTGGATGAGGCGCTGGGGGAGGAAAGGCTGATAAAACTCTTTGCAAAGGTGCGCAGGGTGATGGGCGCGTGGCCCTGGCCGCCCCAGATCACAGTGCGCTCGAAGCCGAATTCGAGGTTCTCCGTGGGCCGGAAGCTGATCTTCTCGACATGCACCCAGGGGTCGCCAGGGTTGATCACGTTGGGCAGATAGGGCGAAGGGTTGGCAACATACGCAGGATTTGGCATATAGGTGTGACCCCGGAGCTTGCCCACCAGAAAATCGTAGCGGAAGGGTCCGGTGAGCCGGGAGAGCAGCGGAATGTGCAGCGGCTCGATGCGGTTAATGCGGAAGGAATAGATATTTTCAGCGTTGTTGGAGTAGGCCATGCCGCCGCCCAACCCAGGCCCCAGCCATTCATCCTGCTTGCCGAAGGAGATTTCGTGGTTGAGGACGTGGGCGGAGATGTAAGCCTCCATGACCCGTCCAGTGGTGGTGGCGGCGATAGGTCCCATGGGAATGGTGGCCTGGGGAAGGAAATAGTTTGTCGGCAGAGTGGTGGGATAGATCGTGGCGTCCACAGCGCTGAGCTCCTGGGCCAGGGCGGTGGAGTAGCCGGCGGCCGATGGCGCTGCCTCGAACTCGCCGCGCGCATAGAACACGAAGCGTCCGGCAGTGGCATAACCGCTGGCTCCGGAGTAGTTGTTGAATCCGTTTTCGTAAGGGCGTCCGTAGTCGTTGATGATGGTCGAGCCGAGGTGATAGCTGTCGCGCAATGGCGTGCCGCTGATGCCGCGAGCCACGGTGTAAACCGACTCAATGCGGGAGTTCGCCCGGAGCGCCAGGCAGGGGCCCGTCATGTCGTTGCGCAGTTCGTGCATCAGCGCGTCGTAGATGCCCTGAGCTTCATCGGTGGCTGGTCCGGCATCCGCATCCTCAATGCGGGCACCGGCTTCCTCGATCATGTGGCCCACGCTGGCCCGGGTCCACGGCCTCATGCCGAGAAAGACATTGTCCACAAAGCCGAGCGAGTAAAGACGCAGCATGGCCGGATAAACCCAGCTATCGACCGGGATGTAGGGCGAACCGAGCGTCCCAGGCATGCAGTCGGGCGCGGCGCCTCCGCCGTTCCACTGCCCGGCGGCAGATACGGCGCTTTTAGGCGCTCCGGGGTCTTCGGCCGCGCCAGGGCCTGCTGTCAGGAAAGAAAATCCAGCCAACAACGTCGCGCATTGGAAGGCAGCAACCACGGACCTGCGTTTGCACAAATTCATACCACTCACTTTATCATTCGTTTCCCCAGGCTGGATGCCGAAGGAGAGCGGCAGCAGGGGTCAATTCCGCGACACGAGCAAGCTGCGCCCATTGTCTCGTTTCAGGACAGCGCAAGATTAGATTTTTCAAATACTTGAAGATTTAATTCAAGACGCGCCCATTTGGACCGAAAAACTTCTTATCCGGCCTGTGAGGCGCGCAGCTCTTGCGCTCTATCCCCAGGCTGTTGTGCGCGGGTGATCATCATGTCTTCATCTTCCATGGTCTTTGGAGTCTACGCGCCGCAAACTTCGGCGAGCGGGAGCGCGCGCTTGCAGGCACAGATGCGGACGTGGCTGCCGGTGCTGGCCTGCGCTGATGATTTTTGCCGTCGAGTCCACGCCCTATTTTGGGGCGGACCGCACCAGCGCTCCGTTGCAACGCGTAGTGGAGGCGATCTTCGGCTACGACGCGTGCGCGCACTGGGATTTGATCCACTTCTTCATCCGCAAGACCGGCCACTTCATGGGTTACGGGATGTTCTCCGTGGTCTGTTTTCGCGCTTTCTGGATTACTTTGCAGGAGGCGGCATCGCGGCTGATGCGGCAACTTCGAGCGCACGGGCTGGCGATTCTTGCCACCTTGCTGGTGGCCAGCGCGGACGAGTTTCACCAGAGCTTTCTTCCCAACCGGGCCGGCCAGTTCAGCGATGTGCTGTTGGACACCTGCGGTGGCGTTGCGCTGTGTTTTGCTCTCTTCCTGGTGATGCAGGCGGCGGCGTGGCGAAGGCGAGCTCTAGTTTCCCACCCTTCCGCTTACATTCCAGTAACTGTAAAGATGCTTCAGGTCGAGTAGTCCGCGTTGATGCTGACGTACTCATGGGTCAGGTCGGTGGTCCAGAAGACGCAGGAGCCGGCGCCCAGATGAAGCTCAACGGAGACAGAAAACTCCGGCTGCGCGATGTAAGCGTGGGCGGCGGCCTCGTCGAACTCCGGTGCGCGTCCACCGTCGCGGCAGATAGCTAACTCACCAAAGTGAATGTCGATGCGCTCCGGGTCGATCTGAGCGCCGGAGTAGCCGATAGCCGCTATCAGCCGGCCCCAGTTGGGGTCGCTGCCGGCCCAGGCGGTCTTGACCAGCGGCGAATGTGCGATGGCCTTGGCAATTTTGAGCGCGTCCGCATCCGTGGCCGCTCCCTTGATGCGCAACTCTACAACATGAGTGATGCCTTCGCCGTCGGCCACAATCTGGCGGGCCAACGACGCGCAGACCTGCGTCAAGGCAGCGGCGAAGGCGTCGTTTTCCGGGTTCACGGCCGCTCCGCTGGCGCCCGAAGCCAGCAGCAGCACAGTGTCGTTGGTCGACGTATCGCCGTCCACCGAGATGCGGTTGAAGCTCACTTCGATGGCCGGTCGCAGGTAGCCGTCCAGCACCGCCGGCTCGACGGACGCATCCGTGAGGATGTAGACGAGCATGGTGGCGTGCGGCACAAGTTGCGGGTGAATCATTCCCGCGCCCTTGCACAGCGCGGCGATACGGACTTCGCGCGGAGCGCCATCCGGACCGAGAATTTCCAACTGCGCGAAGGCGGTCTTCTCGACGGTGTCGGTGGTGAGAATGGCCTGGGCGACCTGCTGGAAGTGGTCGAAGCCGGCGCCCAGCGATGTGGCCAGGTTGGGCAGGGCGGCGATGAGTTTTTCTGCCGGCAGCGGGACGCCAATGACGCCGGTTGAGGAGGGAAAGACATCTTCGGGCCGGCAGCCGAAGATCCGGGCTGCCGCTTCACAGGTAGCGCGGGCCGCATCCAGACCAGCCTGGCCGGCGGCGCAGTTGGCGTTGCCGGCGTTGATGGCTGCTACGCGCACCTTGCCCCCGGAGGTCCGCAGATGCTCCTTGTCGATAATGAGCGGAGCGGCGGTGACGCGGTTGGCGGTGAAGGCGGCGGCGGCGCTGGCCGGCGCGTCAGCCACAATAAGGGCAAAGTCGGTGCGGCCGCTCTTTTTGAGCCCCGCTATGGCGGCGCCAAAGCGGAAGCCGCGAGGAAGAACGAATAGGGTGGCGCCGGAGATTTCGATAATGGGTTTCAATTCATTTAATCTAACAGGTGGCTGGGCTGAATAGCCTGCCATTTGAGTTGCAGTTCTTTGGGGGAGCTTGCTCATTACGTGCGACAGGTCCGCACAGAGTAGGATAAGATTGATAGTTTTTGGGAGTCTTTGTCATGCCTGAAGATATGAAGAACCCGCTTGTTCCGACCGACCCCAGCTTCTATAAAGAGCTGCTGGACCACATCGGCGATGGCGTGTACTTCGTGGACCGGGAGCGGCGGATTCTGTACTGGAACGAAGGCGCATTTCTCCTGACCGGCTATACCGCCGAAGAACTCCTGGGCAAGTGCTGCAGTGACGACATATTGTGTCACGTCGATCATATGGGAAAGAACTTGTGCCACGATGGTTGTCCTTTAACGGCAAGCATCACCGACGGAAAATCGCACGAGGCACCTGTTTTCCTGCGGCATAAGCAGGGACGGAGAGTGCCTGTATCCGTACGGGTCCAACCCATGCGGGGGGCCGACGGTTCCATTATCGGGGCAATCGAAATCTTCAGCGACAATTCGGCCCAGATTGAGGCGCGACGCAGGAACGAAGCGATGAATCGGCTGCCTTTCTCGACCATCTCACCCAACTGCCGAACCGCCGCTTCATGGAGATGTCTATACAGACCGCGTTGAGTGAATCCCAGGTACACAAGGATCCCCTTGGTGTACTGATGATCGATCTCGATGGGTTCAAGAGCATCAACGACGGCTTTGGCCACAACTGCGGAGACCGCGCTTTGCAGGAAGCGGCGAAGACTCTGACTGGATCGCTTCGCCCCACAGACATCGTAGGGCGGTGGGGCGGCGACGAGTTTCTGGCCATTGTCCGTAACGTAAGCGAGGACGTTCTGAGAGAACTGGCGGAGAGATGCGTTGCTCTGATCGCGCAAACCTCGATTCCCAGCAACACTGAGAGGCGCATATCCCTTTCGATCTCAGTGGGCGCTGTTCTGTCCTGCCTCGGCGAGACTGCCGAAGGGCTTATCCAGCGGGCAGATCAATTGATGTACCGAAGCAAGACCGGCGGCCGAGGCCGCTCTACTACAGAATAGATTGAACTCGATACCTCACTATCCAGGAGAACGCCTCAGTCCGGGCCTCGCGGGCGGTGTGATGGATCACAGTCTTTCAAATCCGGAAGAGGCAATCGACAACGGCGAAGCGCAGTTTCTTGAGTTGCGCCATGTGAACGTAGCGCGCGGCGACCGGGTGGTGCTGCACGACGTGAACCTGACGATTTGCGCTGGGGAACATGTGGCTATTCTGGGGCCCAATGGCTGCGGCAAATCCACGCTGATCCTTGCCATGACCTGCCAGGTGTATCCCATCGTGAAGCCGGGCATGACGGTGCGCATCTTTGGCCGCGAGCGCTGGGATCTGACGGAGCTGCGCAGGCACTTCGGCGTGGTGGCAGCCGGCCCGCGGGGAGACCTGATGGGAGAGTTGCCGGGCGAGCGGACCGCGGTGACGACGGGTCTCGACGCGGTGATCGCGGGGTTCTTTTCGGCCTCGACGCTGTGGCCCAATCTTCAGGTCACCGGCGAGATGCGCGAATGCGCCGGCGAGGCGCTGGAACGGATGGAGGCACTGCACCTGGCTCAGCAACTGGTAGGCACGATGTCGGCCGGCGAGAGACGGCGCATCCTGATAGCGCGGGCGCTGGTGCACCGGCCGCGGCAATTGCTGCTAGATGAGCCTTCGAATGCACTGGACCTGGCCGCGCAACGGGATCTGCGCGAGACACTGCGGCGGCTGGCCCGTGAAGGCACAGGACTCGTGCTGGTGACCCATCATCTGGGAGATATTTTGCCGGAGATCGAGCGGGTGATTCTGATGCGGGCCGGGCGCATCGTGGGCGACGGGCCTCGCGAGAAGATGCTGACAGAGGCGAGGCTGAGCGAGCTCTTCCATGTGCCGGTGCGCATCGGACGCGATGAGCAGTGGCTGCATAGCTGGTAACGAGAGGGAGCAGGGAACTGAAGCGGGGGAACGCAAAGGGGAGTTCTCAGGCTGAAGTACCGGCGGAACGAAAGATTCGATTCCGGCAAAAACTTCTGTTGACGAGCGATCAGCAGTGGGGTAGATTAAGCGCACACGGGAAAGGAGGTTGATCCAACTGATGCAAAAAGATTCTTCGAGAAGTTTGGCACGTGAGGTGACTGAGGCCTAGGGCATCGCGCCCCGGAACCCATGGTCGCCCCGGCGGAGAGAGTCTTACCGCAGGGGACGCAACCGCAGCTTCACTGTGAGATGTTTTCCACGACCCGATGCGTGGGGTGGCAATTCTTCAATACAGCGACGAAGCCTGTCGCCGAAGGAGTCCGGCTAGCCGGGCGACGCCACTAAACGATCACGGACTGGGAACAGGAGTGAAGATGCACGGGCACTCGCTTCAGCGCGATGGCCTTAGTCCAATACCCACAGATCACCGCGACGGCCTGGGCAATGCGCCCAGGCCGCCGTTGCGTTTGGGGCCGGAATTGCTGAAAGCCGGGATGGGCACAACTGCGGTACACTCAGGCCCATGCGGGTCTTTGGCATCGATTGCGGGACAGAGATCACCGGATATGGCGTCGTCGAGTCAGATGACACAGGACGGCGGCCGCGGCTGGTGATGAAGGCGATGGGGGCCATCCGGCTGGTCAAGTCTAAAACCACGGCCGAGCGGCTGGAGCAGGTCTTTCGCGAACTGAGCGCCGAGTTGGAGCGCTGGAAGCCGGACGCTGTGGCCATCGAGGAGGTTTTCTACTCGGTGAACGCCAAGTCGGCGCTGAAGCTGGGGCAGGTGAGGGGCGTGGCGCTGCTGGCGGCGGCTGTGCAGGGACTTCCGGTGGCCGAGTATGCGCCGCTCACGATCAAGTCGAGCGTGGTGGGCTACGGGCTGGCCAAGAAAGAACAAGTCCAGTTCATGGTGGCGCGGCTGCTGGAGCTGGCCGAAGTGCCGCAACCGGCCGACGCCGCCGATGCCCTGGCCATCGCCATCTGCCACATTCATACCGCGCAGACGCTGGAGGCGCAAGGAGCGGGGCGCCGCGCTTGATGAAAGAGGCTGGTTGAGGTTCGAGGTATCCCACCCTAGCCGCAAAAACAAAGATGCGGCGAGGGTGGGGCACCCTGCATTCTTGGATGACAGGATTTACTGTGGGGCTGCTTCGCTAGGCGAGGCAGCCTCTTTGCTTTTCCAGGTTCCGGTTTATTTTCCGAGAGCGTGCCAGAGAGCCGCGAAGGTTTCAATGGATAACGCTTCGGCGCGGGCCAGAGGGTCGATCGCGGCCTGGGCCAGCGCGGCGGCGACGGCTGCGGGCGGAACTCCGGCAGCGCGCAGGTTGTTGGCCAGCGTTTTGCGTTTCTGTGCAAAGGCCGTGCGAACGAAGCGAAGGAAGCTGGCCTCTTCGACGCTCAGTTCGGCAAAGCGCGGCGCAAATCGCCAGCGGAAGACGGTCGAGTAAACGTCGGGCGGCGGCGAGAAAGCCGAGGGCGGCAGGGTGAAGAGCCGCTGTGCAGGCCCATACATTTGCACGGTGACCGAGAGCAGGCCGTAGTCGCGCGAACCGGGCTGGGCAACGACGCGATCGGCCACCTCGCGCTGCACCATGAGGACTGCGCGGTCGAGTGCAGAGTGACTCGCGGCCAGCTTGAGCAATATTGGCGAGGTGATGCCATAAGGCAGGTTGCCGACGACCAGCAGGCGTTGGCCCGCTGCTGCTGAGGCCGCTGAGAAGTCAAATTGCAGCACGTCCTGCTCGACGACGGTGACGCGATCCGGAGAAAACTGCACGCGCAAATGAAGGGCGAGTTCGTGGTCCAGCTCGACGGCCAGCACATGGGCGGCGCGGTCAGCCAGTTCGCGGGTGATGACGCCGCGGCCAGGGCCGATCTCGACTACGGTGCGGCCGGTGAGGTCGCCGATGGAAGCCACGATGCGCTGGGTGGCCTCGGTGTCTACGAGGAAGTTTTGGCCGAGCTTGGGTTTGGCGGGCATGGGCTGATTTGATGGTAGATGAAGCGGACGGTTGAAGCTGCTGTGCCGCAAAGCAAGAGCGTAGTAGACTGGCCCTTTGGCACAGTGTTTTATTGCTTCGGCCTGATTGGGTTGTACTAGAGAAAAGCAACCGCAGGTCCTTCGACTCCGTTTGACGCAAAGGACGCGCCAAACTTCGCTCAGGATGACAGCTTTATATTGGGCCAGGGAGAATCCTTCTATGCACATAGTCTTTGCCGCCTCGGAGTGCGTACCGTTTGCCAAGACCGGCGGACTGGCTGACGTCGTGGGGGCGCTGCCTCCGGAGCTGGTTAAGCTGGGCCACGAGGTTACGGTCTACTTGCCGCTCTACGCGAGGGTGCGGGGGCAACTCCTGGGCGAGTTGAATTACGCGGTGCGGTCGATCACCATTCCCTTTCAGCACTCCAACCGATCTGTGGGCATTGTGGACGGGGGTAGGCGCGGCGGAGTGCAGTACTACTTTGTGGATTGTCCGGAGCTGTTCGAGCGGGAGGGGCTCTATGGCGCGGGCGGTGTCGATTACCCGGACAATGCCGAGCGGTTTGGCCTCTTATGCCGCGCGGTTTTGGAGGCGACGAAGCAGTTGGGCGTGCCGGAGGTCTTCCATGTGCACGACTGGCAGGCGGCGCTGATTCCCGTCTACCTGCGCACGGTGTACGCTGCTGACCCCCTGTTGAGCCGCGCCGGGGTGGTGCTGACAATTCACAACGCCGCCTACCAGGGCGCGTTTCCGCCGGAGACCACCGAGCAATTGCTTTTTCCATGGGAGATTTTCACACTGGACAAGGTGGAGCAGTTCGGCAGTTTCAACTTTCTCAAGGGCGGGCTGGTGTACTCCGACATTCTGACCACGGTGAGCCGCAAGTATGCCGAGGAGATACAGACGCAGGAGTTTGGCGAAGGGCTGGACGGCGTGCTGCGGGGACGAGCGGCAGATTTGCGCGGGATTCTGAACGGTGTGGATTATGCGGAATGGAATCCGGCCACGGATCCGAATCTGGCGGCGCACTACACGCCGGAGAATCTGGCCGGCAAGCAGCTCTGCCGCGCCGATTTGCTTCATGCGTTGGGGTTGGAGAATGTGGAGGACTCGACGCCGGTCATTGGCATTGTTTCGAGGCTTGCCGCGCAGAAGGGCTTCGACCTGGTGGAGCAGATCGCCGGCGAGCTGTCGGAGCTGAATGTGGCCGTGGTGGCGCTGGGCGCTGGAGAGCGGAAGTATGAGAAGTTTTTCCGCGATTGGGCCTTCTGGAACAAGGCGAATGTGGCTGTGCGGATTGGCTACGACAATGCTTTGGCCCACAAGATTGAGGCCGGGGCAGATATCTTTCTGATGCCGTCGCTTTACGAACCTTGCGGACTGAACCAGATCTATTCGCTCAAGTACGGCACCGTGCCGGTGGTGCGGGCTACCGGAGGGCTGGACGACACGATTGAGGAGTGGAACCCGGAGCAGGGAACCGGGACGGGCTTCAAATTCAAGGGCTTGCGAGCCGAGGATCTATGGGCGGCCATTGAGCGGGCGCTGGCTGCCTTCGAGGACAAAAAGGGCTGGAAGCGACGGATGCTCAACGGCATGGCGCAGAACTATGGCTGGGAG
>JBAVYF010000037.1:0-8666 GCA_049698655.1 Occallatibacter sp.
AATAAAGACAGGCCTTTCAGACATAGAGAATCTACGTTACAAGCAGAGGGTCCATTTCTAAACCCACTTTCGTACCCGTAAATAATTGAAAAATAATGGTCGGGGCGGAGGGATTTGAACCCCCGACCCTCTGCTCCCAAAGCAGATGCGCTACCAGGCTGCGCTACGCCCCGACATTCTTCGATTGTAACGCGGATTGGCTTCCTGTTGGATTCCAGACGGCTGTGCTCAGGGCTGGGTGAGCCAGACCAGAAACCAGACCACCAGCACGATGGGCACGGCGAAGACGAACGCGAGGGCCGTGGCCAGCAGGAGTAGAAACACCCAGTCCCGCCAGCTATGGCGGCGGGGCTCTCCCAGATGGCGGCAAAGAAGGCGATAGTTGCGGCGGTTGGCCTTCCAGGCTATGTCGAATATGTCGCCGAAGAGGGGAATTGAGCCCACCAGAACGCTGATGCCGAGATTGGCCCCCATGCGCGCCAGCGTGATGTAAGGGACGCCGCGAATCCATGCGGCCAGGGGAATGACCAGCGAAAGCAGTCCGGCCAAAATGTCGCCCAGCCCGGGAACCAGCCCGATAATTCCGTCCAGGCCGAAGCGGATGCCGGTGCCGGGAAGGACGAAGGCCTCATCCAGCAGAATCTCAAGCGCGTGCAGTGTCCGGTCGCGGAAGAGCCACGCGCCGCGGTTCCACCGGTCCGCGCCAGGAGGGACGGTCAATCCTGTTCTCATGGCATCAGGCTATTGCTTGTCTGCTTCCCAGGTCCAATTTTGTCCCTTAACGTTCCAGGCTTTGCCTTCCATATGCGTGCCGGTGATTCGACCCAGTCGTTCCGAATATTTATTGTTGATCGACATATAGATCGAATCCCCATCCTGCTTCCACGTAGCGTCTGAGAAGGAGCCAGTCTCATAGGTGTAGGTCAGAGTGCCATCAGTATGAAACTCGTAGGTGTAGTGCCTGCCCATGGTATCTGGACCGGTCCAGGTGGTTCCGGAGATGCTAGATGTGTTCGAGTTGCTCTGGGCTGTATAGGCTACTGGAGAAGAAGAGCGCATGTCCGCAACCCAGGTCCAGTTCTCCCCCTTGATATTCGAGGCCTTGCCTTCGATATGCGTGCCTGTGATTCGACCTGTATATTCGACGTATTTATTGTTCATCTCAATGTAAATCGAGTCGCCATCCTGTTTCCACGTGCCGTTTGTATAGGACCCATTCTGGTAGGAGTAGGCCAAAGTTCCGTCTGGCATGAAGTTGAAAATGTCCCTATCAGCGCTGGAGTTGGTCTCAACAACGTTCCAGGATGTTCCGGCAATGCTTGCGACGCCGCCGTTTGCGGATGATGCGGGCAAGTTCTGCATGTCTGCAACCCAGGTCCATTCTTTATTCTTGATGTTCCAGGCTTTGCCCTCCATATGCGTGCCTGAGATTCTACCTTGATATTCGGAGTATTTGTTGTTGGTCTCCATGTAGATAGAATCTCCATCTTGTTTCCATGTGCCGTTCGTCCAGAACCCTGTCGGAGACTTGTAGTGCAAAGCCCCATCTGACAGGAAAGAATACTCGTAGTAATCGCCACCGGAATCTGTGCCAACCCAGGTAGTTCCAGATACGCTGATGGCCGATTGTGCCTTCGCGTTCTGCGCGAACGTGGTCATGGCCAGGATGATCGCTAAATTCAGAAGTGCAAACTTCCTGATGCTTGTGACGGAGATCTTCATCTGCAGCTCCTTGGGGGATGGAAATCTGAAATCGCGGCAAGTATACAGGGTTTGCGGCAGGGACGCTATCTGTTTCGCAGCGTCTCCCAGCGGCGTCTTCGCGAGGGCGGCGTGGCTTCCCTGGGGCCTGGCAGGGCTGGAGCATCTGATTCGATGCTACAATCGGTGTATATGGCGGCTATAGTTCAGCGGCAGAACGCCTGACTGTGGCTCAGGATGTCGTGGGTTCGATCCCCACTAGCCGCCCCAATTTTTCACGGACTGCACTGGCAGCAAGCTCTTGTTCCCGAGTTCCCGTGACCCTAAGAAACCCTGAAAACAGAGTGGTTGACGATCCCGCCCCAGGACTGCCGGAGTGGCTGCTCCCGTTTGAGCCGTGCCGCGGCCTGAGCAACGGCCATCTGCAGACGATTGCAGGGAATTTTCTTCCCCGGCCAGCCTTCCGGCTTGCCGCTGTTTCGGAGACGGTCGAGGTGGACCCGGCCGATAGCAGCCGGGTGCTGTGCCACTGCCACTGGCAGGCGGAGCCGGAGCGGGCCAAGCGGCTGACCGTGGTGCTGGTTCACGGCCTTGAGGGCTCATCGGACTCCCGCTATATTCAGGGCATCGCCGCGCGCGCCTGGACGGCCGGCTGGAATGTCGTCCGGATGAATATGCGCACCTGCGGCGGCACGGAGACGCTGACCCCCACGCTCTATCACTCCGGACTCTCGGGCGACGTAGGCATGGTGGTGCGCCATTATGCCGAGCGATTCGGCCTGGAGCGGGTGGCGCTGGCGGGCTACTCGATGGGCGGCAACCTGGTGCTAAAGCTGGCCGGGGAGTGGGGCAGTCGGCCGCCGCTCAGCGCCGTGGCCGCGGTCTGCCCAGCTATCGATCTGGCCCCCGGCGCCGACGCCCTGCATGAGCCGCTCAACCGCGGCTATGAGTGGCGTTTTCTGCGCGACCTCATGGCGCGCTACGCCCGCAAGGCAAAGCTGTTTCCCGGTATTTATGCAACCAGAAAGGCCATCGGTCCGGTGCGCTCCATTCGCCAGTTCGACAACAAGATCGTGGCCCGCTACTGGGGTTTCCGCGACGCCGATGATTACTATGACCGTGCCGCCGCTGCCCGTGTGGTGGACAAGATCGCGGTCCCCACGCTGATCCTGCACGCCCAGGACGATCCTTTCATTCGCCTGCTGCCCGAGACCCGCTCCAAGCTCCTCGCCAATCCTCATATTGCCTTTGTCGAGACCCGTCACGGCGGCCATTGTGCCTACCTTTCCCGCGACCCCGGCAACGAGATTCATTGGGCGGAGGCAACGGTGATGCGATTCCTGCTGGCGACGACCGTGGAATCTCATGGAAGCTGATTGGGAGTTCGAGGTGGGCCCTGATGCGTCGGGCCTTGCTGCGCCGGTCATCGAAGCTGACTGGCCGGGGTTTGTTGATCTGCGACACCATCCGGAACGCATTGAAGAGATTCAGGAGGTGGCGGCCTTTCCGCCGCTTGCCGCCCTGCTCGAAGCCCTGAATGGAAATCATTCGCCGCTATGGACCGTGAAATGCGATCTATGGGAGCCGGAGGCGGACGAGCTGGCCGGTCCCGCGGCAGCCGGCAAAGCCGCCACCCTGTCTGGCTTGATTCCACGTGCCGCGCTGGCCTGCTATGTTGACCTGCTTCCGCTGGCGGGCGAGGTCTTTGCGCAAGCTCAACAGGTCGAGGCCTTTTGCCGGGAATGGGTGGCCCGTCTAGCTCCGCTCCAGTTGCCGCAGTGCCGCGTGGACCTGGTCATTCGCCAGGCGCTTGCGGGCCAGTCTGAGGGGTTTGGGATCACCGCTTATCTGAGCGCCTGGGGTCAAGAAATATCCGCGGCCGCTGAAGCCCTGGCAGCCACGCTGGCTGCTTTTGCGGATGCGATTCCAGCATTTGCCGCACCCGAAACGCGCGCTTCAAAGCTACAATAAAAGGTACACGGGCGAGTAGCTCAATTGGATAGAGCACCGGCCTTCTAAGCCGGGGGTTGTGGGTTCGATTCCCGCCTCGCCTACCATTTAGAAGCAATTCGAAAACGCGGAACGCTCCTGCCGATCTTCCATCTATAACTGTCGTACTAGGGCCTGCTAACACTACTCAGGTGGTGGCGACGGGAGCCACTTTTTCTCATATCGAGGAATGAGGAGCGAAGGATACCGGGCGCAACACCATCCGCCAGGTAGTGTTAACAGGCCCTAACCGGCATGGACCTCTGCGCTCACCAGCTTGAGCGCCGCCGTTCCCTTGCGCGGCGCCATGAAGCTCTCTGCGCGCCAGGCGATGGCGAGCTTCTCGCGGTCCAGCAGCTTGCGAATCTGTCCGCGCGCGTGCTCGGCCCACGGCCCGTCTTTGTCCAGCCGCGCATAAGCCTGCCAGTGCCGCAGCGCCGGACGCGCATCGCCCCTGCGCTCATGGGCCAGCGCCAGGTTGTAGTGGGCGTCGGCATAGCCGGGAACCAGCGCCACCGCTTGCCGGTAAGCGGCAATCGACTCGTCCAGCCGCTGCAACTCGTCCAGCACGTTGCCCAGGTCGAAAAACGCCAGCACGTAGCTTGGATCAATCTCCGTCGCCCGGCGGTAAAGCTGCTCGGCGCAGTCAAACTCGCGTAGATGAAAGTGAATCGTTCCTAGGTTGATCCAGGCCGGCGCAAAACCGGGATCGAGCTCCATCATCTCCCGGTAAAGCATGATGGCGCGTTGCTTCTCGCCAGTCTCCTCGGCCTGCACCGCCTCCAGAAACATCTCCTGTACTCCCCGCCGATTGCCCGCTGCCAATCTGCGCAGCGGCGCCGGCTCAGAGCTGGCCGACAGGCGGCCCATCTGTTCCAGTCGCTCAAAATCAAACAGCAACTGCCGGCGGATCGGGTCCACCATCTCCCCGTGGTGCCGGAAGGCCAGCCGCGTCCCGGTCCTCACCAGGCTCGCCTCCAGCAGCGGATTCTCCATGCCCGCCACCGCTCTCATGGCCACAATCGAGTGCCTGATCAACGCCACCGACACGTCTTCCTCGCGCAGAGCGCGCAAGATCCTCAACTGCCCAAGGTCCTGGAAGCTGTAACTCTGTTGTTGGGGAATGATTCCCGCCCGTTCCCATCCCTGCAACTGGCGGGAACCGATCTGCAGGATGCGCAATACGTCCTGGCGGCTATAGCTGGTCACTCTTCTGTGCTCCCGTGGGTGGTCCGGCAAGGCTCGGGGCTCGAACTCAGGCTATGCACCAGGGCGCCCTTCCCGGACTCGGCTTTTGGAACAGTTACCGAGGAACCGCTCTAGCTTGGATTATGCCAAGACTTCGCGTGGATAAGAAGACGCGAACCAGCCCCGCAACAAAAAAATGCGTGGATAACATGTGCCTGACTTGATTCGCTTCGGCCTGGGTGTTAGCTAACCTGTGGAAAACCGAGGAGAAATGCATCGATTCAGGTAATATCCCCATCAAACTCGCTAATTTGGATCTCATAAAATAAGGTCATGGTGGGCGGTCAGGGACTCGAACCCCGGACTTCCTGCTTGTAAGGCAGGCGCTCTAACCAACTGAGCTAACCGCCCACGCGGGGTGGGAAAGACCATTGCGGCCTGCTCTCATCATAGCAGCGCGCTTGCTTCCCGGCCGGCGGCGCCTTCCCCTGAACACCGGCCCCGTAGCGCCGCGCCCCGTGTTGATACACTCACCCGGTGGGCCGTCTCATCCTCAATGCCGACGACTTTGGGCTGACCGCCGGTGTCAACCGCGCCATCGTCGAGCTGCACCAGACCGGAGTGCTGACCAGCGCCACGCTGATGGCTCGTGCCCCGGCCACCGATGAAGCCATCGAGCTGGCTCTCTCCACGCCCTCGCTTGGCATCGGCTGCCACGTGGTTCTGGTCGACGGCGAACCGGTCCTCTCGCCGCGCTCGCTCCCCACCCTCACCGACCCGCGCACAGGCCGCTTTCAGCCCACTCCGGGCGCATTTCTCCGTCGGCTGCTCACCGGGCGCATCCGTTCCTCTGAAATCGAGGCCGAAACCGCTGCGCAAATCGCCCTGCTGCAAAGCCGCGGCCTGCGCCTCACCCACATCGACACCCACAAACACGCGCACATCTTTCCCGCTGTGTTGCGTCCCGTTTTGCGCGCCGCGCGCGCCGCCGGCCTCCGCTCCGTTCGCAATCCATTCGAGCCCGTCTGGAGCCTCCGCGCCACCCCCGCCGCGCCGCCACTCCGCCGCGCCCAGCTCCGCCTGCTCCGTCTGCTAGAGCCCGCCTTCCGGCGCATCGTGGCGGAAGAAGGCTTCACCACCACCGATGGCGCCATCGGCCTGCTGGCCACCGGAACCCTCTCGGCCGCCGCCCTCACCTCTCTGCTCCGCAACCTGCCCCCCGGCACGTGGGAGCTGGTCACCCATCCCGGTTACAACGACGCCGATCTCGCCCGCGCCCACACCCGCCTGCTCGCCTCGCGAGACACCGAGCGCCAGGCCCTCAGCGCCCTCCAGCCCCTCCCCGGCATCAATCTGATTTCTTTCGCGGATCTACACCCCTAGCGGGGCGTCTCGCCTGCGTCGCACTCAAACACCGGCCTAAACCCCAGCCGCCGCCAGAATCCCTCCACCAGGGCAACGCTCTCCTTCGCTGTGCGGCTCGTGGTCCGCAGCAGAATCTCCTGCCCGCCAGTCCCTGCCTTCCCCGTCAGCGCGCTAGCCTCGGCCACAATGGCAATGCACTTCTCCGGTCTGTACGTGCAGTTGGCCAGGTCGGCAATCGACAGCCGCGTCGTCGGCGTGGCCAGCACGGTGCGCGGCGGAGCCATGCGGTCCAGCAGCCAAAGAATCTCCAGCTTCGACTCCAGCTCATCCGGCACGCAGTCAATCACCAGGTCGGCGTTGCGGACCGCGTCCTCGATGGTAGAGACATAGGCGACGTTCGGGAGGGATTCTGAACCGAGTACGGCCCGAAGGGCCTCCTGCGCATGATGCAAATTGGCGGGCATCACGTCTTCCAGCCGTACGCTGTAGCCGGCGCGCGCTGCCGAAAGGGCCAGCCAGCGCCCCAGCGGGCCGGCTCCGATAATGGCGACGGTCACTGTCAAACGGATTTACCGGGCGGCCAGCGCCTGGGCCACGTCCTCGGCATTGGGTCTGGTCTGGAGCAGGTGCTCGGCGACGCGGGCGCGCTCCTCGGTGGTGAGCGTGGGGATGGTGGCCAGCACACGGCGCAGGGTCACGGCAACGTCGTCAATGTAGTTCATCAGGCGAATGGCTTCTCCAGAGAGCGGCATGGTTTTCCTCGATGGTGGCTTCCGTCTTTATTGTAGGGGACTGGCCGTCCAGGCGGAAGCCTTCGGCATGACCGATTGAGGTTCGTGGTTTCCCATGTCCCTAAAGCGGGACATGGGGCACCCGGCATTTTTGGTCAGTCATTGGCCACCCGCCCGGAAAAATACTGCGGTTTGATCAGAGGTTCCTTAAAGCTGAATATGGCTTTTTAATACACGTTTACCTTTTTGCAGTGGCTTTCATCCGGTTTCGCCAGGGATAGGTTACTGTTTATCCCAGCAAGGGACAGAAGCAAAGAGCTTCTCATTGCCGCAAAGAAGAATATGTTCCCGTAAGGTTGGCGTCAGGTTATCGCCGATGAGATCCCAATTATCTTTGAGATATCGCCAGGTATCCGTAACTACACTATAGAGTTTCCCAAGCTGAGGGCTTTTGCTATCCTTGAATGTGTGCTCATATCTGGACTTATCGCCTGCGTCGCTCCAAAAGAAAATCCAGGAAAGAGAATCCAAGTCCTTCAGCCCTTGGCACAAATTACCGTCCCGACTAATGCGGGCACTGGTGTCTTGCCAGGTCTCTTGCCACGGTCCATTGTAGCCACACTGGCCTGTTTTCACTTCATTTTCGGCGGCCTGCATGCTACGGACGTACTGCTCTTTTAGTCCAGGTTCCAAGAACAAGGACGCATCCGTGGAGGACAAGGTGTTTAGTACAACCTCTAACTTGGCGACCATGGCGGCCCGCTTCAACGGGATCTGAGCCAGCCTGGTCTCCCAGTTCTTCCTCCCCTGCTCCAGTTGCTTTGCCGCAAGTTCCGGGTCGTGCACGAAGTAAACCACATCTCCCTCGACGAACTTGATCGTCTTCGTGTGATAGTGGTCCTTGGTCGTGTAGGTTGTAGTCGAACTAACGTCGCCGTTGTGCATGTATGGATCGGAACCCACGTGATAGTTGCTATATGTCCCACCACGGATGAGGACATCCCCCTTGTACGAGTCGTTGGACGTGGAAACCCACGCGACATCGGCTCCTTGAAACATACCCCATTCCAGCATGTCTTTCTTTCCCGCGGCTTCGGCGGATCCATGTTTTTCGCTGCGATACGACACTTCCCCAATTCGTGCGTAGCCTCGTCCCAACATCTCGGCATAGGTCGTACGGGGCACCTCGACAGCCGCCACGCTCTTCGGCGGCACTGTGATATACCATGGCGCAAAGTTCCATTTTGCATCATTCTGTAGTTTCTCCCACTGTTTGTAGCCATAGCCAAAGAACTGACCCATGCAAACACTTGCCGAAAGTGCCATGAGCAGAACGCATCCCACCACAAGCCGAGGAATAAAACTAATGTTCCTCATACACACCTCCCCCTTAATGCGAATAAATATACCACCATTTATGGCGGTGAGACACAACAATGAACTTTACTCGAAATTGTGCTCTTGTTCAATACGCGTGAGGCTCCGAACGCACAGTGCGCGATGTCAACTTGAGATTGGGAAACATGCGGAATAAAGAATCAAGTGACCGAGCCGACGGATGAAGACGGCGCGGGTACAATACCGGCATGAGCGATTCGGCGGAAGTTGTGGCGCGGGCGTTTGTAGACGCGATTAACCGGCAGGATGTGGAGGGGCTGGCGGGATTGATGACGCCGGAGCACCGGTTTGTGG
>JBAVYF010000038.1:0-2604 GCA_049698655.1 Occallatibacter sp.
GTCTACCACGACCTTGCCGAGGAGTGGCACACCCTTACCGGCCTGCCCTTCGTCTCCGCCGTCTGGGCCGCGGCGCCCAACAACCCTTCAGTCGAGAGCATTACGCCGGACTTCGTCAACTCCCGCATCCACGGCCTTCTGAACATCGACTCCCTGGTCGCCGAGTGGACCAACCGCATCGCCATTCCCGAGCAGACCATCCGCACGTACCTGACCACCAACATCCACTACGTTCTCGACGAAGAATGTCTCGAGGCGATGAAAGTCTTCTTCCGCATGGCCGCCCAGGCCGGCGCCCTGCCGAAGTACACCTTCTCCGTTCCCGAATAGAAAGTCTGCATCTCTGTAAAAAAGGCCGATCCCCGAAAGAACCGGCCCGCCGATTCGTAATTCAAAAAATTGATCCCTGTTCCCTGTTCCCTAGTCCCTAGTCCTTGTCTCTACATCTCCCACCGCAGCAGCGCCGCCCCCACCGTGAACCCCGCGCCCACCGCGGCCAGCAACACCAGGTCGCCCTTCTTCAGCTTGCCTTCCTCAATGGCCGTCTCCATGGCCAAAGGAATGCTCCCCGACGAGGTGTTGCCGTACTTCTCAATGTTGATGATGACCCGCGACGGGTCCATGCCCAGCCGCTCGGCGGTCGCCGTGATAATCCGCAAATTGGCCTGGTGCGGAATAAAGCAGCCCAGATCCGCGCCGGTCACTCCATTGCGCTCCAGCACCTTCGTCGTAGTCTCGGCCATCTTGCGCACGGCAAACTTGTACACCGCCGGCCCGTCCTGGTGGATGTAGTGCATCTTCTTGTCCACGGTCTCGTGGGTCGAGGGATTCAGGCTTCCGCCGCCCGGCATATACAGCGAGACGCCGCCCGATCCGTCGACCTCATACACATAGTCGATGAAGCCGATCTCGCCTTCTTCGGCCGGCTCCAGCAGCACCGCGCCGCCGCCGTCGCCAAACAGAACACACGTCGTCCGGTCGGTGTAGTCGGTCATGCGCGTGTTGGCGTCCGCGCCGCATACTAAAACTTTTTTGTGCGCCCCGCTCTCCACCATCTTCACGCCTGCCTGCAGCGCGAAAATAAATCCAGAGCAGCCGCCGGAAACGTCGAATCCCCACGCCCCCTTGGCTCCAATCTTGTTCTGCACCAAACAAGCTGTCGAGGGGTACATCATGTCCGGCGTCACCGTGCCCACGATGATGACCTCAACCTCGCTGGCCTCAATGCCGCGCATTGCCAGGCACTTTTTAGCCGCCTCCGTGCAGATGTCGCTCACGCCCAGCCCCTTGGCCAGCACGTGCCGCTCGCGGATCCCCGTGCGCTCCATGATCCACTGGTCGCTGGTATCCACCATTTTTTCCAGGTCTTTGTTGGTTAGAACTTGAGGGGGAACGTAGGTTCCAAGCGCGGTAATCTTCGCGCGCCGGCCCACGATGGGGCGAACACTAAGGCTCAATGCATTTCTCCTTGCGGCTCTTCACAATAGCGCCCACGGCGCCAAAAAAGCGCCGGGTAGCCTACTGCACACGCATGAGCCCGTTACCGTTGCTTCCTTCCGGACCTGGCGGGGTTGGCGGGATTACGTCGCGTAGGACCCGGCACTTGTCGATTTTAACACCGGAGGGCAGAACTTCAACAGAGCAGAATGCGGGTCACTTGCTGGATACCCAACCCGCGCAACATTTTTCCATTGCTTGGTACGAAAAATCGGTTATACTCTTCCTAACCACCAACGGAGCGTTAGCTTCTTGGCTGGAATTTCAATTCTCTTGCGGGGCAGAAGCCTCCAAGCAGACGAGAGGAAAAGACATGGTACTCACCATCCCTATCGCACAGGAGCAGATCCGCTCCTTCCAAGACCCCAACCGTTCATCAATTCGCATCCTTCACGCGTTAGTCCGCGTATTGGACTGGCCGGACAATGTTCCGCTTGACCCCGATCCGAGGGTTCCAAAGGAAAAGGGACCCGTTGTCAAAAGGATCTCTGCGTCCCTTGGCAGAGGCGATGGCCGTTTCCACCTCTTAAACCGAGGGATTACCCTATCGGTGAAGAAGGCCGAATTTGATAATCAAGTCGGAACACTGCGTTTATTCCTTCCGGAGGACGAGTCATACGGAATTATCGACGGAGGCCACACTGACTTCGCGATTAAAAGCACAGTGGCAACGCATCGAAGCGCAGGTACTGAAGAAACCCTTGGGAACCAATATGTCCACATTGAGATTCTTTCAAGGATCGAAAATGACCTTGCCGACATTGCTGAAGCGCGGAACTACAGCGCACAGCTGAAATCCTGGACCCTCGCATCATACCGCGAAGACTTCAAGTGGTTCCTCGACGCCTTAGGCGTGGACTTTTGCCGCTCCATTAAAGTGAGCGAAAACGATCCCGAGCCTGTTGGAATCCTGGACCTCATTCAGGTCATGTGCGCAGTTAACCCTTCTCTCTATGAACCGACTAGCACATCTGTCAATGAGGCCTATAAGAACGCCGGTAAGTGTCTTCAGTACTTTGTGCAAAGTGAAGACGTATACAAATTCAAAGACCTGAAGCCGATCTGCAAGGACATTGTCCGACTCTACGATTACATTCGGTACAAGTG
>JBAVYF010000039.1:0-1707 GCA_049698655.1 Occallatibacter sp.
GACGAGGCGCAGCGGGCTTTACTGGCCGAAGCGCTGCTGGCCGAGACCAGGCCGCCCGAGGAGAACGAGGTACAGAGCGCGATTCAGGAGATCCATGAGCGGACCATCGAGAACCGGCAACGCGAACTGCGCACGCTGATTGCCGAGGCCGAGCGGCGCGGCGACTTTGCCGAGCTGGCCCTGTTGACGCAACAAAAGCTCGATTTGGACCGGAGTCTGCGGCAGTTGCACAACCACAGGCCGCCGGAGCGGTAGCGGCGCGGATTTCTGCGACTTGCAGGGATTTTCCGCGTCAAATAAAGGGAAGCAGGAGCGGGTGGTGGCAGGATCGCCCAGCCGGGCTGCGAGTTCGACCGAAAAGGCTTCTGCGCTTGCCTCGATTTTGCCTTGGAAAATATGGGCAAAACGTGGTAATCTATTGATCTCAGTGCGGATGCGCGCCCCTTTGCCCCAACTATGAGCCGCGGCTCGCGGGCGACCCAGGTGAATCCTGAAGCGCTTGTCATCCTGTTCCGAGCAAACCCCTGAATCCGCTTTTTTTGCGGGTGGACGCGGGTTCGTGTCCGAATGCGCCGGATTTCCACATGGAAATCTTTTTTCGCGTGCTTTGGAGCGGACTGGAGCGGAACCTGCGCACCGGCGCGCAAGCCGGTGCTGAATCTGCCTTGCGCTGGAGAGTAGGAATATTTTGGCGAGCGACGACAAATTCGTACACGGACACGAACACGAGCACGAGCACGAGCACGAAATTGACACCCTGATTGAAGTCGGCAAGGAAAAGGGCTATCTGACCTACGGCGACGTGAATGAGATGTTGCCGGATGAGATGGCTTCTTCACCCGAGGATCTGGACGACCTGATCACCACCATCGGCACCCAGGGCATTGACCTGCTGGACGTTCCCAAGTTCCACGGCGACAAGGACTTTGAGCCGGAAGAGGGCGAGGACGTCGAGCTGGACCTGACGCCCGGGACTCTGGAAAAGACCAATGACCCTGTGCGTATGTACCTGCGCGAGATGGGCACGGTGCCGCTGCTGACGCGCGAGGGCGAAGTAGAGATTGCCAAGCGCATCGAGCGCGGCCAGATGCGTGTGCTCAAGGCCATTTCGCGTTCATCCATCGTGATTCGCGAGGTTGTGGCCTTGGGCGAGGACCTGAAGCGCGGCGTGCGCAACATCAAAGAGGTCGTCATCTTTGACGACGAGGAGCTCACCGAAGAGGTGGTGCTGGCGCGCGTGAAGGCCACGGTGGCCCGCATCGACGCGCTGGTGAAACACCAGAAAAAGATTGCCACGCTGGAGGAGAAGCAAGCCGCGGGCGGCGCCGCCAAGGCCAAGGCCTCTGCCGCGCGCAAAGCCCGCTGGCTCATCGCCCGCGAGAAGGTGCTCGTTTCGCGGATTGTGCGCGAACTCAAGTACACGCCCCTGGAGCGCAAGCGCCTGCTGGACAAAGTCAACAAGACCGTGGACACCATGCGCACGCTGGAGCGGCAAATTCGCTCGCTGGAGCAGAAGCACGAGGCCAGCCGCAGCGACGAGCTGAAGAAGGAGTACCGGCGGCAGCAGAAGAACTGCAAGGCCGACCTGGAAAAGATTGAGGCCGACGCGGGCGTCTCCATTGGCGAGTTGAAGCGAACGCAGCGCGAGATGATCCAGGGCGACATGGACGCCGACCAGGCCAAGCGAGAACTCATCGAAGCCAACCT
>JBAVYF010000040.1:0-15217 GCA_049698655.1 Occallatibacter sp.
GTATTGAGGCTCGCCATAGCGTCCTGGGTGTTGTTCTGCGCGTCCAGCAGCAACAATCTGGCCTGGGAGAGCTCGACGTTGGCAAAGCTCAGGTCCAGATCCGATCTGAGCTTTGAGGCGGTGAGCGCGCCGACCTCGTCCACAGTGGCCTGGCGCTGGGCTACGGTTTGCTGGGCCACTTTGAGCACCGCCTGGGAAGTGAGCGCCTGATAAAAGGCCTGATCGACGGTGAGGATGATGTCCAGCTCCGTGGCTCGCTCGCTTTCCAGTTGTGCCCGCGCATTGGACCTCGCGCTGAGAACGAGATTATGCGTGCGGCCGAAGTCGGTGACGAGTTGGCTTACCGTCAGTCCACCGGCGGCGCGATCATAAATGCTTGGGTTGTTCAACAAGCCTGCCGTGATGCGGCTGTTTTCGTGCGCGCCCACGGCTGTCAGGCTGCCTGTCGCGGTGGGCAGTTCGATGGAGCGCACCTCCCGCGTCACCTGCGCCTGCGCCAGCTCCAGGAGGCGCGCCACGCTGATGTTGGGGTTGTGCTGGATGGCAATGCGCTCGGCCTCGGCCAATGTCAGGCTCGCGGCTGGCGGCGTGGTGGGCGCAGGCAGTTGCTGCGCATTGGGCGCAAGCGAAAAGCTGGCGGCCAGAAAGACCACGCACGCGGCAGGAAGCAATTGTGTTCTGCTGTGTTTCTTCATGGTCTATCCCTCTGTGAGAGCGTTCTTTGCCTCGTGGCGGCCATGAATCACGAGATACACGGCGGGAACGAGGAACATGGTAACAACGACGGAAACAGCCAATCCGCCGATGATGGCCCGCGCCAACGGAGCGTACTGCTCGCTGCCGGCTTCCAGGCCGAGCGCCATGGGAATCATGCCCAGCAGCGTGGCCAGCGAAGTCATCAGAATGGGGCGCAGGCGAACCTTGCAGGCCTCCACAGTGGCTTCCATCAGCGGCATGCCCTGCTTGTGAAGAATGCCGGAAAACTCCACGATCAGGATGCTGTTTGACACTACGATGCCGGCCATCATGATGACGCCCATCAGCGACATGATGTTGAATGTGCTTCCGGTGACCAGCAGGATGAGTGCGACGCCCGCGAGACCCGGAGGAATGGCCATGAGTATGATGAACGGATCGATGAACGAAGCGAACTGGGCCATGAGGATGAGATAGACCAGCAGGATGGCAATGATGAGCCCAACGCCGAAGTCGTGGAAGGCTTGGTTCATGTTGACGACCGCCCCGCGCACCTCCAGTACTGTGTTCCGGTCGTGCTTCGTCTCCGCCAGCAGCTTGTCGACCCTCGCGCCCACGCCCTGCAACGCCTCGGTTTTTGTCGCCACGTAAATATCGATCACGCGGCGAATCTGGTTATGATCGACCTCTGTCGGCGTATTGATCTGCTGTATGTCGGCCACAGCGCCCAGCGGAATGTAGCCCTCGGCATGATCGCCGGTGAAGTATTTAGCATTCAACGCGTCAGCTTGCCCGCCCTGCTGCATCGGGCTGTAGCCGGCCGGCCTCACGCCGCGCAATGGAATGTTTTTCAGATCTTCCATCGACATGTTGTTGATCCAGCTATTGGCATACTGGACCGTGACCATGTAGTTGTTACCCGTCTTGGGATCGATCCAGTAACTGGGAGCGACCATGCCGTCCGAAGTGAGGGCGGTGATCACGTCGTCCACCACCTCTCTGGCGGAGATCCCCACCAGGCTGGCGCGCTCGCGATCTATATTTAGGGCCAGGCCGGGATAATCGATGCTTTGCGGAATATATACGTTGCTTACGTTAGGCATCGCCTGTATCTTCGTGGCCAGTTGCCGCGCCAGCGCATAGGACTTATCCATCTCTTGCGACTTGATCTGGATGTCGATGGGCGCGGGCAGGCCCTGATTGATGACTGAATCGACCAGGCCGCCTGCCTGAATGTAAGTGGAGAGCTCCGGCATTTGTCGCGATAGCTCCTGCTGGACGCGGCGCATGTACACATAGCTGCCGACGCTGTGGTGCTCCTTGAGGCTGGTCTGTACAAAGGCAGTGTCCATTGAGGCGTTGGTGGTGTAGATGGCGGAAAGGTCAGGGTAAACACCGATATTCGAAACAATCATATCTAGA
Source organism: Occallatibacter sp. (assembly GCA_049698655.1). GTDB lineage: Bacteria > Acidobacteriota > Terriglobia > Terriglobales > Acidobacteriaceae > Telmatobacter. The sequence continues at coordinate 2,119 of JBAVYF010000040.1, forward strand.
TCGGATGGTTTCACCACGCCGCGGATGATGCTCTCCACCTTGGCGATGTAGTCGTTGCTGACCTCCAGCCGTGTGCCGCTGGGCATGCGAACGTTGATGATGAATTGCCCTGGGTCAGTGCGTGGGAAGTAAGCGCGGCCTACGAAAGGGACTGTCGCCGCGAGAACAAGCAATACGCCGCCGGAGATAGTCAGAGCGGTAAAGCCGGGCCGCCGCATTGCCCGCGTGGCAATATCCTCGTACCAGAACAGCATCTTCTGAAATTTCTCGTTGAACTTATCCACCATGCGGCGGAATAAGCTGGGCCTCCATGCTTCCGGATGTTCATCATCGTCGCGCAGATGAAGGAATTTCGCGCAGTAGAGCGGCACCACCGTCATAGCGAAGAAGTAGGAAGCGAAAATCGAAAGCACCACGCCCAGCGCCAGCGGCGTAAAGATGTACTTGCTGACGCCGCTGAAAAATGTGACCGGGAAGAACACGATTGAGGTGGTGAAGGTGGCGGCCAGCACCGCCATCGAGACCTCGGCGCCGCCCTTCTCCGCGGCCTCTTGCGGCAATTCGCCCATTTCCATGTGGCGGAAAATATTTTCCAGCACGATGACGCCGTTATCGATAAGTCGTGAGAAGACCAGCGCCAGGCCGCCCAGAATCATGGTGTTGATGGAGCCGCCCATGTAATTGGTGATCAGCAGGCATACCACCATGGAGAGCGGAACAGACAACAGCACGGCGACCGTGGCGCGGGGGCTGCCCAGGAAGAACAGGATCATCACGCCAGTCAGCACCAGCCCGATGGACGCCTCCCTTGACACATTGCTGATGGCCAGCTTCACAAAAACCGATTGGTCGAAGACCACCGCCGTCTTCAGCGACTCGGGAATATCGACGAGTTTCTTGATGGCGGCCTTGATGCCGTTGACGATGGTGATGGTATTGCTGTCGCCGCCCTGCTTGAAGATGGGCACATAAACCGAGCGCTGCCCGTCGATGCGGACGATGTTGTATTGCAGTGCGCCGGAGTCGATCGCTTTGCCGATATCGCCCACCAGCACCGACGAGTTGCCCGCCGACTTCAGCGGCATGGAGTTCATCGAGCTGGCGTCGGGAAACTGGCTGTTGGCGTAGATGTTGAAATCCTTGGAGCCGATGCGCACGTCGCCCGCGGGCAAAATCAGGTTCGAGCTGTTCACCGCCGTCACTACGTCGTTCAGGCTCAGGTTGCGCGCTTCCATTTTCAGGGGATCGACATAGATCTGGATCTGACGGTAGGTTCCCCCGAATGGTTGCGGCACTGAGGCGCCTTGCACGTTGGATATCTGGTTACGCACCTGAAACTGCGCCAGGTCCTTGAGGTTGGTCTCATTCAGCCCCTGGCCTTTGAGGGTCACAAGGCAGACCGGCTGGGTTGAGGCATCCATGCCCAGCACCACCGGAGGCAGCGTTCCCGGCGGCAGGCGCCGCAGATCGGCCATCGCCAGATTGGCGACGTTGCTCAAAGCCGCGTTGGGGTCGGTGCCCGGTTTGAAGTAAATCTTGATCAGGCTGACGCCGGTCAGCGAACGCGATTCGCTGTGGTCAACGTTGGCAGCCAGAGTAAAGAAGCGCTCAAACGTATTGGTGATGTCGGCTTCAATCTGCTCCGGCGGCATGCCGTTATAGAACGTGGCCACCACCACCACCGGCATATCGATCTTGGGGAAGAGGTCCACCGGCATGCGATCCACTGTGACGCTGCCGATCAACGCCACGACCAGGCAAAGCATGAGGATGAAGAAGGGGAATCGGAGCGCAAATTTTGGCATCAGTGCGCGCCTCCATCGTTTCCTTCGGCCTTCATATCGATCATGCCGCCCGTATCCTGCACGGTCTCCGAAGCGGGCGAGGAGATGACCAACGGGCTGATCTCTTCGTTCTCGTGGTATTTATCCTGGCCGCCCACCAGCACCCGTTCGCCGGGATTCAGCCCTTTGGTGATCTCCGCCAGCTTCGAGCCTTCCAGGCCGATCTCCACGTTGCGAATGTGAACACGATTGCTGCTGTCGAGCACATAGACCGTCTGCTGCTGCCCGTTCAGCACCAGCGCCTCCACGGGGATGGTCACCACGCCCTGCACATGGCCCAGTTGGAGCAGCGTGTTGGCATACATTCCAGGGGCTATGGAAAGGTCTTTGTTCTCCACATCGATTTCGGTTTCCATGGTCCGCGTCTCGAAGTTCACATCGCGCGTGAAGCGCACGATCTTCCCCGTAAAAGACCGGCCAATGGCATCCACCCGCACCTGGAGAAGATCGCCGGCGTGAACATATTTCACGTCGTTTTCCGGCACTGGAATGCGCAGGCGCAGAAGATTGCTCTGCGAGAGACGCACGATGGGAAGATCCTGGTTGTTGGAGTTGGTGCCGCCCTGGATGAGAGCGCCGGTATCCGCGTAGCGCCAGGTAACCACGCCGTCCAGCGGCGCCGTGACGTTGGTGTAATCGTGCAGCGCCTCGACGCGCTGATTCTCAGAGACCGCGGAGCCTTCATGCTCCTGGGCCGCGGCCATCGACGATTTGGCGGCGTCCACCTGCGACTCCGACGACAGGTCCTTGGCCAGCGCATCGTCCAATTCTTGTTGCGCAATCAGGCCGGGCCGCGATGCGGCGGCCTGCTGAAGCCGAACAGAGGCTGCGTGCAACGCCGCGTGCGTAGCCTCGGCGCGATTGATCTCGTGCTGTGCTCGCGTGATCTCCTGTTTGCTCTGCTGTACTTCGAAAACGGATTGCTGCAACTGCGCCTTCAACTCCGGCACCTGGAGTATCGCCAGCGTCTGGCCCTCATGAACGACATCGCCGATGTCCACGTTGATCCGCTTCATATAACCGCTCACCTTGGGGTGAACATCGACAACCTGGTACGGCTGGAATTGTCCTGCCAGTGTCAGAACGTGGGAGATGTCGCCACGCTGTGCAACGGCAACTTTGGCGGATGGAACCTCAGCCGCATTTGCCCCGGAATTGCCGGCGCCGGAATGACAGGCGGTGATGCTGAATGGCGCGCACAATGCCAATGCGGCGGCCGCGGTCAATTTTTTTTGCTTGTACATGTCGGTGATACTCCTGGATTCAGCATTCTTCTGCGTGTCCTGGTTCTTGGCCGCAACGAATTTTAGACTGAACCGGCGGCATCGGGATAGCAATTCGTTGCATACTGGCGTCGCGAATGGATTGGCCGTTCCCGGTTGCGAACGCCCCGGGTGCGCCAGCCTTCGTCCCGCGATGAGCCGGCTGCCACCGGCGCCCTCGCCCATCAATATAGACGGAGAACAACCAATAGCAGCCTTCCCGGCAGCGACTTACTAGCGCATCGGCCAACCATGCCGGCACGAACCGGCAAACTTAGCCGCGGAAAGACTGGAGACGCAATGTAAGTCCGTGGTCCTGGAATACTAACTAACAGGCGGAGGGCGGAAGAAGAGATTTGGGGAAAAATATGCTTCAGTTGAAACCCGATGATGATGGGATACGATGCTACGCCCAGGCATGAACACTGCAAACAGAAAGCATGTGAGTGTCAAAGCTGCCAGGTACGCAAATTGTATATAGGAGTGGACCAGGTTGGGCGCGGCGTTGCCGCAGATCACAAACTTAGGCAGTTCAGCGGGAAGCGCCTTTGCAGCGCGTATATCACTCCCAGGCCCGCTTTCAGGACCATACCAGGCAAACTTTGCCTCAATCGCAAAAGCGAACGCCAGCAGGCACAGGCATAAAGCTAGTGTATTGCGACGGAATGTCGGGGAAGCGGGGACTCCTGACATACGCGCAGTTTACCACGCCGGCCGTCGCCTCTAAGGGAAGAAAGGCATGGGAGCGGTGATTCGTTACAGAACCGCGGAGAGTTTTTCCGCGCCTGTCATCCCCATCATGCGAAGGTATTCCCGGGTCAAAATGGAACGCAAACGCGGCGCTACTGCCGGATCGCAGGCAATCTCCAGGGAGCGGCAACGGTCAATGGCAACTCGCAGGTCGCGGAGGAACGCAACACAGGACGGACACGCATCGATATGCTTGCGCATCTGGTTGCAAGTGCGGGGTTCTACTCTTCCATCCAGATACTCTGAGAGGTTTAAAAATAACTCGCGGCATTCGGCAGAACGCTTCCGGCCGTTTGTTCGTTTAGCTCGAAGCTTCGTTGGTTCCGCGCTTCCCTGTTGTGCGGGCGCGCCGTCCAGTATCCGGCTCATCTCCTTGCGCACCAACAGTCGTGCTCGATGAAGTCGAACCCTGACAGTGCCCGTCTGTAGATTGAGAATTTGCGCGACCTGCTCAGTCGTCAACTCCTCCATATCATGAAGCACGAGGACGATGCGCAAGGCCGCCGGAATGTGCAGAACTGCCTGGTGCAACAGATAGTTCTGTTCGGCGTGGAGCAGGTTGCTCTCGGGACCCTTGGCTGCATCCTGCAACAGCCGCCCCAGTTCCGCGTCATCCGGCATCAACTCGTCCAGCGAGAGCGTCTGCCGGGGGGCATTGGCGCCTTTGCGGCGCATGCGCCAGCAACGATTGCGAGTTACGGTGTAAAGCCAGACCGCGAGCGCCTGCGGATCTTGAATTTTAGCCAGATGCCTCAGGGAGCGGAAGAGCACCTCCTGCATGGTATCTTCGGCATCTTCCGGATGTCCGCAGACCTTCATGCTGAAGGAATAGACCGTATTCTGAAGCAAACCTATCGCCTCTTCGACAGCTTCGGGAGTGTTTCGTCGCAAGAGATCTGCGGCTTGGATCAGTTCAGGTCGCATTGCATGGAGTCATCAAGACCAAGACCAGTATATTCCGCAGTGTGCGTGATACATAGCAGGTTCTGCCGGAGTTTATAAGATTCACCGGGCAGGGCATTCAGCATGGCGCTCACTGCGCGCAAGGACGCGCCGCGCCCCCCGCCTGCAAAGCGGTCTCGATCATTTGAAGACAAATCGGTGAAATCGTTTTCAGCCATTCACGCTCACCACCGTTTTCAGGTTTGGAGTCGGCGGCGAGCCAAGCGCGCAGCAACGCAAGCGCCAGACCTGTCTCGGCGCAAGCACGGCCTTCCTCCAACCGGAACATCTGGCGGTACACCTCATCCTTGAGACGCTCGCTTTGATTTCTACCGTGCATCTCAACCTCAGTGGGTCGTTCCGCAGCCGCCATCCTTCATGCCCATGGCGCGGAAAATCGACATCGCAGGGCACCAATTCGTGAAGGCCGACTGCAGCAGGTTGAGTCCGACGAATACCGTCAGCCACAGCCAATAGGGCGAGAAGAAATGCGCCAGCGCAAGCGATAACAGCACCATCACGCCTGCCATCAGGCGCACACCGCGTTCAACTGTCATAGAGTTTCTCCTTGTTCGGTTTCGGGTTCGGGTCCGGTCCCGGATTCGCGCCGGGAGTGAACCATGTAGTAGAGCACCGGAATGGTCGGCCAGGAAAGGAAAGTCGAGGCGACTGCTCCGGCAATCAGCGACAATGCAAGCCCCTGAAAGATGGGGTCTGTCAGAATAACGCTTGCGCCGACAACAACCGCTGCCGCGGTCAGCAGCATGGGGCGAAAACGAGTCGCTCCGGCATCAATGACCGCTTCGGCCAACGGCATTCCCTGGCGAATCCTAAGCTCGATAAAGTCAACCAGAATAATCGAGTTGCGCACTATGATCCCCGCGCCGGCGATAAAGCCGATCATCGAGGTCGCCGTGAAGAATGCGCCCAGGATGGCATGGGCCGGCATGATGCCGACCAGGGTAAGCGGAATCGGCGCCATGATGATCAGCGGCACGATGAAGGAGCGGAACCAGCCGACAACGAGCACGTAAATCAGTACCAGCACGGCGGCGAACGCCAGACCCATGTCCCGAAAGACCTCGATCGTGATATGCCATTCGCCATCCCACTTCATCGAGTAGTGATCGGTAGAGTCCGGCATTACCGCGTTGTAGCGAGCCAATGTGTATCCGGCTGGAAGAGTGAGATGGTCGAGCGACTTGTTCATCTTCAGAATGGCGTAGACTGGGCTTTCTTCCGCTCCAGCTACGTCGCCGGTAACATAAACCACGCGGCGCAGATTCTTGTGATAGATGCTGCGCTCGATCGTCTTGTGCTCGACAATCACCAACTCCCGCAGGGAGACCATGCCGCCGTCGGTGCCGGGCAAACGGATATTCTCCAAACCCTGCTCAGAGGAACGATCCGCGCGGTCAACTTCGACAATCGCTGGAACAGGCTCCCGCGTGGCCTGATCGTGGACCAGGCCGACCTCCGTTCCTGAGACGGCAAGCGCCAGGGCATGGGTCACATCGGAGACCGCGATGCCATGCTGCGCTGCCTTGACCTCATCCACGCGCATCACCAGCCGCGGCTGCGGGTCTTCTACGTACCAATCCGTATCCACAACGCCCGGAGTGTTCTGAAAGATCGACTTGATCTGCTGGGCGACTCGCGTCTGGCCATCCAGGTCCGGACCGTAAACCTCCGCCACCAGCGTTTGAATCACCGGCGGTCCTGGCGGAACCTCGCTGACCTGAATGCGCGCGCCGTACTGGTTGCCGATCGCGTCCAGCAACGGACGAAGCCGCTTGGCAATCGCATGGCTCTGGACGCTGCGCTGTTTTGCGGGCAGCAGGTTCACCTGGATGTCGGCCTGGTTCGGCTGGCGGCGCATGTAGTAGTGGCGCACAAGTCCATTGAAGTTATAGGGGCCGGAGGTTCCGGTATAAGTCTGGTAGTTGAGCACCTCCGGCTGCCGCGCAAGCTCTTCGCCGAGCGCCTGGGCAACCCGCGCGGTTTGTTCCAGCGGCGTGCCGTCGGGCATATTGATGACCACCTGCAGCTCGCTCTTGTTGTCAAACGGCAGCATCTTGACGCGCACCAACCCCAGAGGAACCAGAGCAACAGAAATTACAAAGAGTGCCACAACGCCTATGAAAAAAAACATGCGATTGCGCGCGGAGTGAATCAGCGGCGACATGATGCGGCGATAGAGTCTGGTCCGCCAGTTCTCTGTCACCGGTTCCAGTATTTTGGCCCCTTCAAGATGCCTGCCCACCAGGCGGAGGGCAGCCCAGGGCGAAACCACAAAGGCTACCAGCAGCGAAAAGAGCATGGCCGCCGAGGCTCCCACGGGTATGGGCCGCATATACGGTCCCATCAGCCCGCGAACAAAAGCCATGGGCAGCACCGCGGCTATCACGGCGAAGGTAGCCAGGATGGTGGGGTTGCCCACCTCGGCGACCGCTTCCACCGCGACTTCGCTCATCGACCGGCCATGATTCTCCGGCAGCCGGAAATGGCGCACCATATTTTCGACTACAACAATGGCGTCATCTACCAGAATGCCGATGCTGAAAATCAAAGCGAAGAGAGTGACGCGATTGATGGTGTAGCCAAGAAAATAAAACACCGACATGGTGAGCGCAAGCGTGACCGGAATAGCCAGCAGCACGACGCCCGACTCGCGCCACCCTAAGAAAAGAGCCACAAGCAAAGTTACCGACAGCGTAGCCAGCAGCAAGTGTTCGAGCAGCTCGTCCGATTTATCCTTGGCCGTCTCGCCGTAATTCCGCGTAGTGGTCACGGTCACGTCGTTGGGTATCGTGACCCCCTGCATTTGGTGGACGCGCTTGAGGACGGCATTGGCGATATCGGTGGCGTTGGTGCCCTTGCGCTTGGCTACGGTAATCGTCACCGCCGGATACTGGCGCGCTGCCGATGCGCCCGTGTTCGCCGTCCCGTAGACCACATAGTCCGCCGGCTCCGCGGCGCCATCGACGATCTTCTCGGCAACGTCCCGCAGGTACACCGGATGACCGCGAACCACGCCCACCACCACCGCTTCCAGATCCTCGCGGCGGGTGAAGAGGTTGCCGGCGTCCACCCGGATCTCCTGATTGTTTTCCGCAAAGTTTCCCGCTTGCACGCTCGCATTTGCGGCTTGCAGGTGCCCTACAATGGCCATCGGCGACAGGCCGTAGGCGCTGAGCTTCTCGGTGCTGAGCACCACGCGCATCGTGCGCGGAAGACCGCCGATAATCGTCGTCTCCGACACATCAGAGATCTGCCCGATGTTATGTTGCATCTCGGCCGCGATGGCGCGCAGTTGATAGCCGTTGGTTTGCTCGCCCCACAGCGTCAGGGCCAGGATGGGGACATCGTCGATGGAGCGAGCCTTGATGAGCGGCTGCGAGACCCCTGGAGGCATCTGATCGAAGTTCGAGTAGAGCTTGCTGTAGACCTTGATCAGCGCGTCTTCCTGTGGCGTACCAACCAGAAAGCGCACGATGACCAGGCTCTGCCCGGGGGCCGATGTCGAGTACACATACTCGACTCCCGAGATCTGATGCACCAGGTTCTCGATGGGCAACGTCACGCGCTGCTCCACCTCCGCCGGCGATGCGCCCGGCATCGCGGTGGCAATGTCCAGCATCGGAACCAGAATCTGCGGCTCTTCCTCGCGGGGAATGATTGCGACCGCGAAGATTCCTACGGCCAGCGACGCGGCAATGAAGAGCGGCGTCAGCTTGGAGTTGAGGAATACATGCGCCAGGCGCCCGGCGATTCCGAGGTCTTGCTTCATGGCTGGGCCCCGTTTTGCGTATCTAGGACGCGCTTGCCCGAAAGGTCGCGGTCGGAGGGATTGTCCACTAGCCTTTCTCCGGCCGAGATGCCCGACAGAACTTCGACTAAGTTTCCCTGTGTCGCGCCCAGGGTCACGTAGCGAAGTTGCGCAATGCCCTGGCCATCGAGAACATACACGCAATTCAGCGAGCCGCGCGCAACGACCGCGGTGCGCGGAATGACAATCGCGTTACGGACGCCATTGGTAAACTCCGCCGTTCCATACATGCCGGCGCGCAGCTTGCTCGATGAAGGCAGGTCGATCTTGACCATAAAGCTGTGGCTGGACGGATCGGCGGCAGGAACAATCTCTGCCACAGTGCCCGTGAGATCTGTGGATGAAGCGCCATCGATGGAAACCTGCGCCTTCATCCCCTTGTGAATCGCGCCGATCGCCGACTCATCCACCGCGACTTGCAGTTGCAAGGCTCCGGCCTTATCCACCTGGAGCAGAGGCACGCCCGGCGAGGCCAGCGTCCCCGGATCGGCCATCCGCGCCATTACTACCCCCGCAAACGGCGCGCGCAGGCGTGTGTAGCCCAGCATGGTGACCGCGCCGCTTTCCTGGGCGCGCGCCGCATCGGCCTGCGCGCGCACTGCTTCGAGCCTTGCGGCCGCGGCCTCTTCCCGCCGCGAAACCTCATCCATCTCCTGCGGGCTGACGCTCTTCTCGGCTTGCAGTTGCCGATAGCGCTCCAGAGTGCTGGCTGCCAGGCTGGCGTCGGTTTGCGCGGCGGCCTGCTGGCTTTGCATGGCCTTTACCTCAGCCGCCGCCTGATCCGTCGAGGCGTGCAAGGCCGCGCCGTCCAGTACGACCAGAGTTTGCCCCGCCCGGACGCTGTCTCCCTCGCGCACCAGCACCTGCTGGATACGGCCCATCACCTGCGCCGACACAATTGCGGTTTCACGCGCATGAACGGTTCCTGTGGAACGCACGTTCAGAGGAACCTGCTGTTGCTGACTTTCAACAATCCGCGCCTGCACAGTTTGTACCGCTGCCGGTGAAGTGGATTCGCCGCCATGGCAACCGGTCATCATCGCCGCTGATACGGCAAGCAAACAACCCGATAAGACTAGCTTCATTGCAGTTCCTCCGCCGCATCGGGAGTCAGTGTCCCTGTCGCGTACAGCAGTTCGGCATAGGCCATGGCATTTCCGTAGACGGCATGCCAGTAACTGGACTGGCTCTGCCGCTCGGCATCCTCGGCTCGCAGCAGATCGGTGATGGTGGCAAGTCCTGCACCATAGCGGTTCTTGAGGATGCGCAGGCTCTCGGCCGATTGATCCATCGCGGCCCGCGCGGTTTCGAGAGAGAGTTCCGCTGTCTGCCGATGAATGTGCGCCCGGCTTACTTCCAGCCGCACATGCTGTTCGGAGGCGGCCAGTTGCGCATCGATCCGTTGCTTGCCGGCGTTCTCCCGCGCAAGCTGGGCGCGCTTGCCAAAGGGCAGAATATCGATGCTGATCTGGGCGCCGGCCACCCAGTTATTACCTCCTGAACCTGAGAAGGACGTCCGATCTTCCTCCCAGTTTCCGTAGGCGCTCACGCGAGGACCGAAGTCAGACTTTGCCGCACTTACTGCGGACGCCTGCGCCGATTGCGACTCTCCCAGGGCCATCAAATCGGGCCGCGTCTTTGCGGCTGTCGCCATCTCCTCTTCCAGTGCGCCCTGCGGAAACGCGTGTGGCTCAATGGACTTCAGCTCGCTTGCTTTCAGCTCCGGTGTCCCCATCGCCTCGCGCAACTCAGCCCACGCCAACTCCAGGTCTCCCTGTGCCGCAATCAACTCCTCTTTGCGCGCCGCCGAGTTGACCAGAGCCGACATCCGGTCCGACTCCACCGCAAGGCCGGCGTTCACGTGCTCCTCCACTGAGGTCAGCAGCGCCGCCGCCGTCTCCTGTTCATGCTGGGCGACATCAATCTCCCGCTGCGCGTAAAGCACGGCTTGGTAAGCTCCCACCACATGGAGCACAATCTGCTGATCCGCGGCCCTTGCCGACGAGTTGGCGCTTTTCTGGAACAGATCGGCACGGCGAATCTCCCTCTGCGTCTTGAACGAGTCAAACGCCGTCCAGGAGCCGGAGAAGCGCGAAGAGAAATTCCCCACAGGTTGAGGAAAGTTCAGCGCGTTCAGCGCCAAATCGGCTCCCGTGAACTGTCGCTGCCGGAGGCGAGTGCCAAAGGCATAAACAGGGTCGTTGCCGCGCGAGATGTCTTCGGTAAAGTTGAGCTGCGGCAGCAGTTGGGTGCGCGCAATGGTGGCGGCCGACTTGGCTTCCTGGGTGCCTGCGCGCGCCATCGCAGCCTCGGGGCTTTGCCCCAGGGCTTGATTGATGGCCTGCCGGAGCGTCAGCGGTTCTTGCGCAATTGTCGCCACGGCGGCGCCCGTGCAAAGCAGGAGAGCAAGGCATGCAGCTTGATAGGTTCGGGAAAACATAATGTGAAGCGGCCTCGGCTTGTGCATTCAATTGAATAAAGACCCAAAGCCGGCAATTCGTTACAGAATGTGGGAAAATTATGGCCCGTGACCCCAGGCTGGCAGATGGCTGGCATACCGGACTGTACTGCCATTCTGTGTGACCAGGTTCGATATGCTGCTGTAGCGCGCTCCGAACGCGATCTTCGCTGAGCGTTATGTGATGGCGCAGCGTCATAGATATACAATGACTTTCAGCGCGTGCATCTCTTCCATCCAGGATGCACATTGTTGAAAACAGATGTTGTTTCACTGTTGGTCTGGTACCGTATAGCGGCAGAGAAATGCAGCGTTCGGACGGCGCTTCTGTGCTCCGGCGCTTTTGCCGGAAGGCAACTATAGGAACCCGGCGCAGGGACCCCGCCGTCGGAACCAAGGATCGATTTTCATGCGCGCCATCATCCCGCTCAACTCGCCGGTTTCGCTCGAGACGCTGGGCGTGCGCGTGTTCGCTCTGTTGGCAGTTCTCGCGGCGGCTCTGTGCGGGGCGCGGATGCTGGCAGCACAAGCGCCGGCAACCGCTGCTCCATCCGCCTCGGCGCACAAGCAGGCTCATCCGCGCAAGCGTCCGGTTGCGGCTCGGGCGCAATCCCCAACGCCTCAGGCGGCGGCTGCGACGGCAGCGTCTCCCGCGCCCGAAGCTCCAATGTGGCCGGCCAATGATAAGCCCACCCCGGCCTCGGTCACCTGGGACAGTCACGGCCTGCGCATAGAGGCCGCCAACTCCAGCCTTGCACAAATACTGGAAAACGTGGCCACAGCCACTGGCGCAAAGGTGGAAGGATTCGAAGCCGACCAGCGAGTCTTTGGCGTCTACGGACCCGGCCGCGCGCGCGACGTACTCAGCCAGCTTCTGCTAGGCTCCGGTTACAACGTCATCATGATTGGAGAGCAGGGCCAGGGAACGCCGCGCGAGATCGTTCTCAGCTCCCGCCACACCGGAGTTGTAACGGCAGTTGTCATTGCCGCCCCGGCAAGCGACGACGACTCCGACACGGATGAGCAGCCGCAGCCGTCCCCGCCGCCCATCCAGCCCGGCATCACGCCCGGCGGTCCGCCGCACATACCGCAGCAGATCATGCAGCAGCGCCAGCCGCCGCAGCCGCCGCCCGGCAATCCGTAAATTTAGGCCACCGGCGCCGCTTCCGGCTGGGTCTGGACCACTGCTAACTGAGACTGCGGACGCATCAGCGCAAAGCCTGTGCGCAGAATTCCATAAGCAGCCAGGATGCCGAAGGCCATCGAGCCTACCGACGCACAGACTAACATCGCCAAATTCAACACGTCCGCCATCGCTCCCGCCTTCGCTCACTTCCCTTTTGGTCTCGAACACCCCGCGTGCCCGTTCACGGGCCGCCCAGGAATCATTGTCTGCGATTGTCGCAGATGAGGCCGCCGCGTTGACCCTGATTTCTATTGACCAATAGAATACCTTCAGGAATGTTGCAATCCGGTTAAAGCCGCCTGCATCATCCCGGACCGCTCACCGCTGACGGATTGCCCCATTCTTTCTTCGGATTCAACCATCGGATTTTGAAGCGGCAGAACCGTATTCGCGGGCGGTTTCCTTTGGAATTGTGCGGCCGTTCTCCGATTTCGGCGATAATATCTCTACCACATTTCAAGGAGAGTTCCCCATGTTAGAACCGACGATTGCCCAAAAGAGTCCCTTCCCTGTCGAAGTCGAAGCCGGCAAGAGCTACTTCTGGTGTGCCTGCGGCCGGAGCGCCGGCCAACCCTTCTGCGATGGCAGCCACAAAGGCAGCGGCTTCACGCCGGTAAAATTTGAGGCCACGGAATCCAGGACCGTCTACTTCTGCGGCTGCAAGCACACCGCCAGTCCGGTTCTTTGCGACGGCAGCCACCACAAACTCTAACGCCGATTGCAGGCATTCGATTCCAACCATGCCCATCACTCACATCTCGGTGCGCGGGGCGCGCCAGCACAATTTGCGCGACATCAATGTGCGCATCCCGCGCAACACCCTCACGG
>JBAVYF010000041.1:0-4010 GCA_049698655.1 Occallatibacter sp.
CGTTCATGGCCGCTCAAATGGATCATGCAAATTTTTCCTCCGAGCATAAGGTAGCTGTGATTATCGACCGTGGACCACACGAAACAGAATGTGTTGAACTCTTCTATAAGATGAAAGACGAGCCAGCCTTCAGACACCGCCACAGGCTGGCAACCTGCACACCTGGATCATCTGAAGACTTCATAGGCCTTCAAGTATCCGACTACATAGCATATGAGACATTCCGCTTGGTCGATGCGCGGCGAAGAGACAAAAGCTCTGAGATTCGCAAAGCGCTGAAAGCCATATTTGGAACAATCGGTCTCATGGGACTTGCACTCGATGAAGAGTTCTTTTGCGGAATTAAGGACCGCGTGGATTCGCTTCCTTCCGATCCGAACAAACTATGCTTACTTATACCAACAATTACACCGGAGGATTATGACCAACTTCCGCGAATTTAGTTAACAGTCAGCCAAGTATATTAGTGCCTGGAAACCCGCTTTCAAGGCCGCGCAATAAGCCCTAAGTCCGTGAGTCCATTGACGAAATACTGCATCGCAAGGGCCACCAGCAGCAGCCCCATGACGCGCACCAGCACCCGAATACCCGTCTCGCCCATCACCCGGCGCACCCGTCCGGCCCCGGCCAGCACCCAATAGGAGATCAGCGCGGTCAGCGCGATGGAGCCCAGAATCGCCCCCATCTCCCAGTGCCAGAGGCTGGGCGCCTGGCCCACCAGCACCATGACTGAGGATATGGCCCCCGGCCCGGCCAGCATCGGAATCCCCAGGGGCACAATTCCGGCGTCTTCCTTGTGCGAGGCCTCCTCGGTATCGCCTGTTGCCTCTTGGGTCGCCGAGCGCTTGGCCTGCAGCATGTCCAGGCCTATCAGCAATAGAATCAACCCGCCGGCTATCTCAAACGCAGGCAACGTGATACCGAACAACCTGAAAATCAGCTGGCCTCCCACCGCAAAGCTGGTCAGCACGATGAAGCAGGTCAGAGCGCCCTTGCGCGCCATGCGCTTGCGCCGCGCCGCGTCCGCCCCCTCGGTAATCGCCAGAAACGACCCGATCGCGGCAAACGGGTCCACCAGAAAGAAGATCGAGCTGAGCGCCAGAACCGAGAAGCGCACCAGCGGCTCCCGACTCAATTCGTGCAAGGCCATCTCGGCGGGATTGGTCCAGATCATGCTTTGAGGCTAGAACATTTAGAGCAATTTTCCAATTCACGTGAACTTACTCACATCGTGCAGGGTGGCTTTTTCTTGAGGAAAAAGCCACTTGAGGGCACTGGTTTCGGTCTACACCAATTGGAAAACTGCTATACGCGCTCGCCGCCAATAACCCGGCCTTCCTTAACGGACTCTCGCATCCTCTTTTTATTTTGGAGACTGCGCAGCCGGCATCGCGGATCGCACTGCAACGACTCCCAAAAGCGCAATCACAACGACCAATGCCATCCACAGCAGCGCCGGATGCTTCTCTGTGAAGGGGCGTGCGTCGGGGCGAGGCTGGTATGCGGGATTCGGCTGCTCCGGCCCTGCCGTGACCTGGGAGGCATTGACCTGGGGCGCAAACAGCCTGGCGTAGTCGTAGCGCGGAGCTGCCAGAGCCGGGTCGCCATAAAAGAGCAAATAGCCGCCATTGCCGTCCGCCTCGAAGCAGAGATCCCGCTCGATCATCTGGAGCCGCACGGACTGGAGAGTCAATGGCGCATCGTCTCCGTTTTCAATGGTGATGGTCCATTTTGCCGGCGCGCTGAAATCCACCCACGGAGCGTCCAGGGCGAGGTGTTCCTCATCGAGCTGCTGGCCGGCCTGGACACTGTGAACCCGCAAGAGGTTTCCGGACGAGGCAACCGTCCGTGGGGGCTGGGCCGCGTCGCTGGCCGGCGAGGGAGCAATCGAAGTAACCGTGATGGTGACATCGCGGCTGAACTGGGCTGGAGATGCGCTGGGAGTGAAGACAATCCTGTCCACCGGGACATGAGCAGGCACGGTGAATTCGAAGACCGAAGAATGGCCCTTCTGTTCGACCCGCGAATTCTCCGCGACAACCACATATTTCGGCTGTCTCACCGGCAAACGCATCACCGAGAGGCCGGTAATGCTCGCCGGCGCAAGCGGACCCTTGATGCGGAAGTGCAGGTAGCGGAAGTCTGACTCCGGCAGATGGAGGACAGTGCTGCGGCCCAGCTTCTGGCTTGTCAGATCGAAGATCGTGTACGAGCCTATCTTGGTTTCGGCGCTCCCGGTCTCTGTCTGGCTGCCGCTGACCGTCACCGTGGCGATAAAGTTCTGCCCCGTCACGGCAAGCTGGAGATCGCTGTAATGCCCTTCAGGCAGGTTGGCGTCGAAGACGGTTTGACCTCCGCGCACGCCCGCGTTCAGCGGCAGAATAGACTTCTCCACGCTCTCCACCGGGGCGGCCGTGCGAATCGCGAAAGGGATCTCCATTCCATCGCGGTAAAGGCGAAGGTCGGCAAGCTGCGGAGCGGCGTGGGCAAAGATTCCAGCGTCGAGCGCCAGGCAGCTTTGCCCGGATGATTTTTGGACAGGCCGCTCATACCGGAAATACCGTACATCCGGAGATGCCGCCACCACGGCAAGCAGAACAAGCCCGGCGCTAAACTTCATCTTTTTCACCTTTCCCCGCGCGCAGCTTGAGCCAGTCACGTTGATAAACGAAGCTGACCGCAAACAGCAGCGCGCCCAGGCCGAGGAAGCTCAATATCCGGTAACCCTGGCTGAGTTCGCTCATGTCATAGAGAAATACCTTGATGATTGTGGCCGCCAGCAGCGCCAGCGCCTGCCAGCGCAGGAATGCCGAGCGCCGCCAGAACCCCATACCCAGCAGGATTGCGCCGAAGACCATGAACCACACCGAGTAGGTGAACTGCGCGTACATTTGATAGTCGTGAAGCAGGTTCCAATCACCGCGCCAGCGCAACGCCCACCAGTAGCTGTCGATCTCCAGACCAATCGCCAGCAGAATCAGAAAATTCACGGTAATCACCGCCAAGGCTGCAATCGCCGGCCAGGTACCCGAGCCGGTCCCGGAATCTTCCGTCTCCCTCTCTGCCTTCGCCTTCATCGCGATCCAAGCGGCAAAGGCAAAGACCGCAATGCCCACGCAGTAACTCCCAAACCGCTCATTGAAAATTGGCATGGTCGAAGCCGTGGGATTCACCGTCACCAGCGCAATGAATCCCAGCGCAAGGCACAGCAGCGCCAACACGCGCAGCAGCCGCTGCCGCAGCCGGCTTGCCACCCACAACAGCGCCGCGCCCTCCACCAGCCAGCCAATCGTCAGCCAGCGTCCGTGCGCCTTGAGCGGAATCGCAACCGTCAAAAATACGACTGCCGCGGTAAGATGCAATGCCGACAGCAAGGCCGGACTTGCTCGCAACCTTCCCCATGCGGGCAGACGGAGCAGCAGCAGGTAGAAGGCGGCAAAACCGACCGCCAGCCAGGCTCCCGCCCATTCGCTGTGGAACTTGTCGAAGAGCGCATAGTAGGTTGCGAATCCCAGGGCCGCATTGGCAATCGGCAACACAACCAGCGCCAGGTTGTCCCATGCGGAGTGAGGCGCGCCGTCTTCCAGATCCACCCGGACCAGACGAGGCGCGAAGGCGAAGATCAGGAAGAAACAGGTCAGGAAGAATGCCGTCCTGCCAAACTGAGCGTGCGTATAGTATTCGGACCACCAGCCGGCAAAGAGCAGCACCGTGCCCACAAAAGCCGCAAACAGCAGCCGCGACCAGGGACGCAGCGCAACCAGCACAAGCGACGCAATGTTCAGCAACAGCAGATAACTGAAGAGAGTAACTTCGTGATTTTCTCCCGTGGAGACCAGGATGGGGGTGCTGAGGGCGCCGGCAATGGCATACAGGCCCAGCAACTCTGCATCCTGCACCCAGGCCATGTATCCATTGAAGGCGGTGACCAGGATCATCGCCGCAAAAGCCGCGCCGGGCGGAATGAGTTGGTAGAGCGAGAAGGCCGCCCACAGCGACAGATAAAGCGT
>JBAVYF010000042.1:0-1750 GCA_049698655.1 Occallatibacter sp.
CCTCGGCGATGCCTTTCAAGCGCCGCACGACCGCCGCCGGGACGATGGGCAGATCGAAGAGCGCGTCCACCTCGAGCGCGTCGGCCGATTCGAAGGTGCGGTCCCAGCCGGAGCGGTCGAGGTTCGTCGCCAGGAGCAGCGCCGCGCCGCTTTTCCGCGCGAGCCGGATCGCGCCGGGCAGCCGCGCGGCCAGTTCGCCCGCCGCGACCGCGAGGAACACTCCGTCGCAGCCGCCGGCGGTCTTCGGGAGCTTCTTCGGATCGGCGCAGGTCCGGGTCGTCCAGCCTTCGGCCTTCAGCGCCTCCGACAGCGGCCCGCCGACCGTGCCGATCGCGTCCAGTATCAGGATTTTCATTTTCATGCCTCTCCGCTTGTTTCCGCCCTTTGGCCCACATTCGTAGCATACAAAAAAGCGCATCACGGCGCCACTACAAACCAGGGCCGAATGGCATGACAGGCGCAACGAGCGCGCGCAGCGTACTGCGCGCGACTCGCAGGATATCGGTATCTTTCAGGGCGAGGATGACGTGGCAGGGGTTCATGGTTTGAGTCTTGTGTGGTCAGCCGTGTCCCGCACCATTTGAAGCCACAAAGCCGGCCGAAAAGGCGAAAAGAATAGGGTTTATGACCACGGAATACTCCCAACGTAAGGCGGGCACCAATGTCACAGGCGGGTGATCAACACGGCTAGACCTGTCGCTTGTTGATGCCCTTGGTAAGTTGTTCATACTGATAAGACCGCAGATTAATGTACGCAGATCGGGTTGTCCCGAAGTGCTCCAAGCCCTTGCACTGTTGAATCCTGGCCAGTTTTATTGGCTGATCATATTCCATGATACTGCATGGTTTGATATAATAGCTGTAAGGGAACTTGCGAGGGTTGTCCTTCCTCTTGTCAGCACCGCCCTCACGAATTTCCGCCTCATAGATGATGGCTCGTGTCCCGGGTTCAGAGATCAGAAGCTTCTTGCCCTTTCCGTCCAATCCCAGCCGCTCGTTCGGCAACCGCCAGCCTACGTCCTTCTTTAGCTCTTTGACGATGTCCCCTTTGTTTAACATTTTCTCGTAGTCAGTTATGGACTTCTCCGTGTCATACCGTACCTTCTGGAGGACGCCGACGAAGTCCTGTTCAATAATCGTTTTATTGATGCGATCAAGGTACTCGTCGATCAACTTTCTAAGCACTCCTCGATTCAAGTTGGCACGATATTTATCTAGGTAGTCGTAGACATCCTTCCAAGCCAGATGCGCCATCACCCCAGCAGACGCTATCTTTAGGAAGCCACGGATGCGGGTACTGGTTCCATCGTCAGGCGTCAGCAAAACCAGCTTCTTCGTGCCTTCGGATCGGAGGCTAATCGCCGTCTCCAAGTGACGTCTAACCTGTTCCTCTGTCAGGCCGTAACCGCGCGTAATCTTCGTTTCTACCGCTATGTACACGTTCGGAGCAATAATTTCCCCATCAACAGTAACACGCTCGTCAATGGCCCTTTTCCCTTTAGCTTTCGCGTTCTCACCGCGAAGAAATTTGAAACTTTCAATCGGTTCGGCAATCGGGATGTCCAGAAGATCCTTTATGAAACGTTTGGGGAAGGCCGCGTCTTCGACCGCTACGAATTCCAGAATAGAAAAAAGGCCGTTGGTGAGGCAGTTCTCGTCCTGCCGGTAATTCGCAAAGACGTTCCGATTCCCCGTGAAACGCATATTAGTCATAGCTTTCTCCAATTAATTTCATGCCCCGGCGGCGCAC
>JBAVYF010000043.1:0-2548 GCA_049698655.1 Occallatibacter sp.
CAGATCATATGGTTCAACGTGCTCGGACTCGTCAGTGGCATTGTCATGATCTGGATCTATGCTGCCATCCGGCCTCGCTTTGGCGCCGGAGTGAAGACCTCGGTCCTGGCCGGCCTGGCTGTCTGGGTTGTCGGTTCGCTGCTTCCCAACCTCAGCTTCATGTGGGTTGGCGGACTTTATTCGCATCACCTCGCGGCGTACACAACCATGGGCAGCCTTGTCGAGATCGTCGTCGGTGCGATTGCCGGCGCTGCTGTTTACCAGGAATAAGCCGCCTGGATTCAGACGGACCTATCTCAATCCATGTAAATACCCGCCATACCGTGCAGGCCCAGAATCAGATAGGCCTGCACGGTGTTTTTCGGGTTTGTTTTTCGACCGCATACCGGCAGGCCGCGCCACAGAGCGCGCAACCCGCGGGATAATATCCGGATAGCTCCTTCTACATATTGCGACGGTACTGCCCGCCCACCGCAAATAGCGCTTCGGTAATCTGCCCCAGCGAGCAAACCCGCACCGCCTCCATGAGTTTTGCAAAGACGTTTTCATCGTTGATCACCGTCTGCTGCAAGGCGGCCAGCATGGCCGGGCATTCCGCAGCGTGGCGCGCCTGAAAGTCCGCCAGCCGGGTTAGCTGCGATTGCTTTTCTTCATCGCTGGAGCGCGCCAGTTCGATGTGATGCACGCTGCGGGCAGCTTTGCTGCAGAAGGTGTTGACGCCGATGATCGGCAGCGTGCCGTCATGTTTCCGTTGCTCATACAACATCGACTCATCCTGGATTTTGCCGCGCTGATAGCCGGTTTCCATCGCGCCCAGCACGCCGCCGCGCTCGGCAATGCGCTTGAATTCCTGCAACACTGCCTCTTCCACCATATCGGTCAACTCCTCGATGATGAAGCTGCCCTGATTGGGATTTTCATTTCTAGCCAGTCCCCACTCGCGGTTGATGATCAACTGGATGGCGAGAGCGCGGCGCACCGACTCGTCGGTCGGCGTGGTGATGGCCTCATCGTATGCGTTGGTGTGCAGGGAGTTGCAGTTATCGTAAATGGCGATCAACGCCTGCAGCGTGGTGCGGATATCGTTAAAGTCGATCTCCTGCGCATGCAAGGAGCGGCCTGAAGTCTGCACGTGATATTTCAGCTTCTGGGCGCGCTCGTTGGCGTGATATTTCTCCTTCATCGCAACTGCCCAGATGCGCCGCGCAACCCGGCCCAGCACCGTGTATTCCGGGTCCATTCCGTTGGAAAAGAAGAACGAAAGGTTGGGCGCGAAATCATCGATCTTCATGCCGCGCGCCAGATAGGCCTCGACATAGGTAAAGCCGTTCGCCAGCGTGAAAGCCAACTGCGAAATCGGATTCGCGCCCGCTTCGGCGATGTGATAACCGGAGATCGAAACCGAATAAAAGTTGCGCACTTTGTGCTGGACAAAAAACTCCTGAATATCGCCCATGACCTTCAGAGAGAATTCGGTCGAAAAGATACAGGTATTCTGGCCCTGGTCCTCTTTCAGGATGTCGGCCTGCACCGTGCCACGCACATTTTCAAAGACGCGCGCCTTGATTTTGGCGGCTTCGCCAGCGGTTGGCTCACGTTTGGCGTCGATGCGGAATTTGTCCAGTTGCTGATCGATTGCGGCGTTCATGAACATCGCCAGAATGGCCGGCGCGGGGCCGTTGATGGTCATCGATACCGAGGTCGCCGGATCGCATAATTCAAAGCCGTCGTATAAGACTTTCATATCGTCCAGCGTGGCTATCGATACGCCTGAATTGCCGATCTTGCCGTAGATATCGGGCCGCAAGGCCGGGTCGGAGCCATAGAGCGTGACCGAATCGAAGGCAGTCGACAGGCGTTTGGCCTCCATGCCTGCCGACACCAGTTTGAAACGGCGATTGGTGCGGAACGGATCGCCTTCCCCGGCGAACATCCGCGTTGGGTCTTCGTTCTCGCGTTTGAACGCGAAGACGCCGCCCGTGTATGGGAAAGATCCCGGCACATTTTCCAGCATCAGCCAACGCAGGATTTCGCCGTTATCCGCAAAACGCGGCAGCGCGACTTTGCGGATTTTTGTGCCGGATAAGCTGGTGGAAACAAGCTGCGTGTGGATCTCCTTGCCGCGGCTCTTGACCCCATGCTGGTCGCCGGCATACGTGGCTTGTATATGCGGCCAACCGTCCAGCAACTTTTTGGCGCCGGGGTCCAGTTGGGCATCGCGTTCTCCGAACAATATGTCCAAGTCGTCCAGGCCGGCGCTCTTGCCTGCCTCGGTCAACATGCGTTTCGACTCTTGCAACTGCTGGCGTTCCCGCGCCAGCTTGACTTGGCAGAAGGCAAATTTACGATAGCCATGCACAGCGTCAGCGATCTCCGCCAAGTAACGGTTACGCTCGGGCTGTATGATCGCGTTTTTGCCGGAGGAGAATTTTACGCTGACCGCGTCCAGCTTGCCGGCCTTGACCGGCAAGCCAAGCGCCGCCAGTTTCGGCAACAAGCCTTGATAGAGCGCGGTCACGCCATCATCATTGAAACGCGACGCCTGAGT
>JBAVYF010000044.1:0-1589 GCA_049698655.1 Occallatibacter sp.
GAGGAAGCCGTGGAGCAGCGGCGGGCGAGGATCCGTATGGGGATGCGACAGCGCGCGCCAGGCGCTGGCCGTGGCGACATTGGAAACGATAGGATCGGCGCCCAAGGTGAGGCCACCGACGGCTTCAGCTTCAATCTTGTTGGCTTCGAGTAAATCGAGAATTGCGTGGCCCGTAAGGCGTCCGCCTTCGGCGTGGAGCGTGGTGGTGCGGCAGTCGATGTAGTAGTCGCTGGCGCCGCCGGAGGAAAGTTTGAACTCCCCAAGTTTGAAGCTGGTGCGGGCGAGGAGCGAGAGAAGCTGCTGGGCGTAGCTGGATGCGGGCATCAATGCAATTGTAAGGGAACGGCGGAACAGCTCTTAGCTCCTCGCTAGAGACAGGAAGCCACCCATCTCTTTGTTGGGTGCTGCCATTCCCCGCCAACAAACACCAATCGTGCACATTTAAAAGCTAGAGGCTAGGAGCTAGCAGCTAGAGGCTGCTTTCTCACATTTTGTCAAAGTGGCGGAAGCCGCCGGTACCGATCATTGCCAGGGAAAAGATGAGGAAGTTGTAGCATGCGTGCACGAGCGTGCTGCAGGCCAGGGATCTGGTTTTGAGGCGCACTGTGCAGAGCACCAGGCTGACCATGATGAGAAGGAGGAACGGTCCCAGCGAATGGCCTTGCTGCTCGACATGAATGAGGGCGAAGGGGATGCTGGTAAGAACGGATGCGACGATCATGGCCGAAATCGACCACTGCGGGTGAGCGTTGGCGTCGAGCGGCGGGGCGGGTTCGTGTGCGATCCGCTCGGCCGCCCAGTCCCAGGCGGTGCAGAGAGCCGGAAGAAGAAAGCCGCGGAAGAACACCTCCTCAAAGAAGGGCGCGATGGTGACGCCGAAGCCAAACATCAACCATGCGGCTTCTGAAGAACGCATCATTTTTTCAATCGGGGCGTTGGAGGGGCCGGGCATAAGCACCTCGTCAAGCGCAGCGAGTCCAGCGCAGCCCAGTGCGGTTGCGGCGAGCGGCCAGAACCTTTTCCGTGCCGTCGCACCGCGCCATTGGATGCCTGCAAAGAAGCCTTCATTCCAAAAAAGCGGGAAGACGACGAGGCTGAAGGCAAAGGCGATGAGATAGAGAAGCGCTTCGCTGGCGAGGACGAGATGGATATCGGTGGAGGATTTTGCTGGGAGTTCCCAACCGAAGAGGTGGAAGCGCATGGCAAGAAAGAGTACGGCCACCGTGCAGGCGAATGCGATGCCTCCCAACAAGAGCAGAAGACAGAGATGGCCAAAGTGCGGTATGCGCGCGGGAGGGCGGACCTGGGGCTGAGCCCAGGACTGGAAGAGGGTGGGCTCGGCGCTCCGTGGCTCATGAAGCATGAAAACCGGCTCCGCCTCTGCTGGCGTGGCGGGATTAAGTCCGAGGGGCGAGAACGCGGCGTGCTGCTGCTCCGGTGAAGGCGATGCCTCGGTTACGTCGATGCTCAGGGAGCCGCCGGCGGGCGGGCTCGCTGGCTCGCGCTGGTCGTCTTCAGGGAAGTTGGTCATGGGCGTCCTGTCATCTTCGTACGGCGGGCGTCGGCTGCGGTTGGAGTTTTTCGCCGCG
>JBAVYF010000045.1:0-9777 GCA_049698655.1 Occallatibacter sp.
GAAAGAGGGCAAGGAGTTCAACCAGGGTGTGGGCTATCTGGACGACGGCACCATGGTGGTGGTCGATCACGCGCGCAAGCTGATCGGCAAGTCGGTTGAGATTTCAGTGACCAGCGTGTTGCAAACCGCCAGCGGCAAGATGATCTTCGGCAAGATGGAAGAAAACGGCAAGAGCGGCGAGCCGGGGCGGCCGGGGCCAGTGGAGTTGGCGCACTAGGGGATTGTTCCAGCGACGCCCCATTTTGCGAACTGGTCCGCGATGCCGGGCAGGAATGTTTTTGCGTCGGCGATATCTTTAGCCGCCGCGGCCTGATCGCCCTTGATCTGCTCAGCCAATCCGCGGCCATAGAGTGACGAAGCCATCTTTGGGCTGATGGCCAGCGCGGCGTTGTAATCGGCGATGGCCGCATCGGCATTCTTCAACTTGAGGTAGGCAAAGCCGCGGCTGTCGAGCGTGTGGGCGTCGTTCGGACGCAGGGCGAGCGACTTGTTGCAGTCCTCAAGGGCCGGTTGGAGCTGCCCCAGAATGGCGCGGTCAAAGCAGCGGCTATTGTATGCGGCGGCGTAATTCGGCCGCAGGCTGATGACTTGGCCATAGTCTGCAATCGCTTGTTCAAATTCACCCTTGCTGTCGTACGCGAAGCCCCGGTTGTTGAGGGCGGTTGCGTAGCCGGGATTGATGCGGATCGACTCGTTGAAGTCCAGGATGGCGTGGTCAACATCCCCCTTGTGCCGGTACGTCATACCCCGGTTGTTGTACGCAATCGCAAGGCGTGGATTGAGTCGTATCGCCTGGTCCAGGTCCTGGATGGCCCGGTCATCATCACCCTTGGTCATGTAAGCGCGGCCCCGGTCGTTGAAGGCATTCGCATAGCTCGGATTTAACTTGATTGCCTGGTCATAGTCTTGGATGGCGCGGTCCAATTCACCCTTGTCGTCGTAAGCCACGCCGCGGTCAAGGTAAGCGATCGAATCGGACGGATCGAGCTTCAGCGCCTGATCATAGTCCTGAATGGCGAGGTCGTATTTGCCCATCTTCCGGTAGCTCACGCCGCGATTGACGTAGGTGTCCTCAAAGCTGGGATTGAGGCGGATGGCCTGAGCATAGTCCTGAAGGGCGTGGTCGTAATCAGCTTTGTCGTCGTAGGCGCTGCCCCGACTGGAGTAGGCATCGGCAAAGTTGGGATCGAGCCGGATCGACTGGTCATAGTCCTGAATGGCGCGGTCGTAATCCCCCTTATCGTCATACGCAATGCCCCGGTTGCGAAACGCCCTGGCCAGGTTTGAGTCGTTTTCCTGGCCCGACTGGATCAATGCAGTGCATCCCCCGATGCTCAGGTCGGGATCGCTGCCCTTGCACCGATTCCAGTTATCGTCACGCGTCTGGCCGGTCAGAACAACAGACGAACCCAGCAACGTTATCAGCGCAATCAGCGACAGAGGGCGCATGGTTTCTCCTTGAATGAGCCATTCGAGGCTGCATTCTATTCACTGCGAGATTCTACACTCGGCAATCATCCACGATCTATGCGTCAGCAAAACGGTCAGGTCGAGGCCGCAAGCGCCAAAGGGCATTTTCCCTGATGGAAAAAGCTTCTTCTTCGACTTGAAACACAATCGCGAAAACCCCTCAGTACTTTTGCACTTTGGGATCGATCTCGTCGCTCCAGGCTAAAATGCCTCCGGCGAGGTTGGCGACGCGTGGGTAGCCTTGCTGCTTGAGAAACTCCGCAATGCGCTGGCTGCGGACGCCCGAGCGGCACTGCACAATGATTTCGCGGTCACGGTCGATCTCGTCCAGACGATTGGGGACATCGGTCTGGGGAATCAGTTTTCCGCCGAGGTGGGCGATCCGGTACTCGTAGGGCTCGCGCACATCGAGAATATACACGTCCTCGCCGGCGTCGATGCGCCGCTTGAGTTCCTTCACGGTGAGCTGCGGAATGCCGTTCTTCACGTTTTTCTCCTCAGGGGTTTCGGGCACAATGCCGCAGAAATGCTGATAGTCGATCAGTTCGGTCACGGTGGGGTTCTGGCCGCAGACGGGGCACTCGGGATTCTTGCGCAGCTTGAGCTCGCGGAAGCGCATCGTCAGGGCATCGACCAGCAGCAGCCGACCGATGAGCGGATCGCCTTTGCCCAGGATGAGCTTGATGACCTCGGTGGCCTGGATGACGCCCACCAGTCCGGGGAGAATGCCCAGCACTCCGCCCTCGGCGCAACTGGGCACCAGTCCAGGCGGCGGCGGCTCGGGATAGAGGCAGCGGTAGCATGGTCCCTGCTCCGTGGCGAAGACGCTGGCCTGGCCCTCAAATCTGAAAATCGAGCCGTAGACGTTGGGCTTGCCCAGCAGCACGCAGGCGTCGTTGACCAGGTAGCGGGTGGGGAAGTTGTCCGTGCCGTCGGCGACAATGTCGTAGTCCTTCAGAATCTCCATGGCGTTGGCGCTGGTGAGCATGGTCTCGTGCTTGACGATGCGGATCGCCGGATTGAGGGCGGTGAGCTTCTCCTCCGCCGAGTCCAGCTTCTTGCGCCCGATGTCATTGGTCGAGTGGATGATCTGGCGTTGCAGGTTGCTCGCGTCCACCACGTCGAAGTCCACCAGCCCCAGCGTTCCCACGCCGGCCGCGGTCAGGTAAAAGGCCAGGGGCGAACCCAGTCCGCCGGTGCCCACGCAGAGTACGCGCGCGGCCTTCAGTTTCTGCTGACCCTCCATGCCTACCTCGGGCAGGATCAGGTGGCGCGAGTAGCGGGAGAGGTCGTCGGTGGTCAGTTCGGGCAGCGCGGCGGGTTCAGTCGTGGTCGTCATGGTCCAATTCTCGAGTTGGGAATGCAGTTGCGGTTGATGCAATGTTCTGCGCCGAAGGCGCGTCCGCTGCGACGGCCGTGGCTCTCCCTGCGAGGAGCCAGCGCGCGTTCGCGTTGTTCAGATACAGGTTAACAAATACGAACGGCTCCGTGGATGCCGGAGCCGATCGCGCATTACCCAGAGTTGTGTGTGGTGCAAAGCTAGTGTTTGGCTTTCTTTTCTTCCATCGCAGGCTTGGCGGCAGTCTTTGGCATCCAGAAGTCCGGATCGGCCTTGACGAATTCTTCGGGAGGGTAGCTTTGAGCAGGATTGACGGCGTACAGCTCAAACCGGTCAGCGTCGATGGCCTCGGCGCGGAGTTCGCCGGCCACCTGTCTGTCGGCCTCGCTCAGAACCGCCATGAACTTCGGCCCTTCCGCGAAGCTGTTGTCAATATCGGCCATGGAATTATCGCTGGTGAGGAAGACGTAGGTGCCTACCTGATCGCCGTACTGCACGCGGTATGCGCCCCAGTGGTTGGCGCTCCCGGCTTTATCGGAGACGGCCATCCACATCTTCACCAGGTCCTCGAATTCCTTCCTGTGGCCGGAACGAACGTGCAGGATGCGGGCTTCCAGATAATGGGCATGAGGGTTGGGTCCATGGGGATGGTAGCTCAGTTCGGGAACGTATTTGAAGATCAACTGCTTGGTGCTTTCCAGCAGCTCTCCATCGTCCACATTGATACGCTCGAACTCAGCCGCGTTAGCCTCGAAGACCTTGTTGGCCGTTTGCATGGCCTCGAAGGAGTCAAAATGTGACATATAGATGGCCCGCGCTGGGCCGGACAGCGAGTTGAAGGCGATGTAGTGGATGGGGAAGTTGACCTTGGTTGCGGCCTGGACGAAGGCGCTTTCCGTCTTGTCGTGGGCCATGCCGCCCTTGCCGGGCTTGGTGTACTCCACTGTGATCTGCATGTACTTGGGCGCCGAAACGGCCGCTGTTGATTGATCTTGTGCCGTGACCAGAGAACCGCCGGCAACAGCAAGAGAGAGTCCCAACAGAATGGGGCTGAGCTTGTTCATCTGTAAAACCTCCTTGGTTTGCCTGGAGAACACGCGCAAGTGGCCAGGGGAAGCCGGGGAAGAACGGGCGCTCCAAGTCTTTGTGATTAGAGTGTCTGGATCTCATGAATGTAAAGAAGTTTTTCAATCATTTACAGATAATTTGTCCAGCCTTGACAGCGTGCTCAACCGGCCACAAGCCAAATTCCTCCGGTTGGCAGGTGGACACGCAGAAAAGTCAGGTACGCTCCGGGCTGATGCTTTCATCGTCCACCTGAATCGTCTGCCGCTCGAAGCGCTTGTTCTCCTCGCTCTCTCCGGCCAGCAGGAAGGAATTGGTCTCAGTGGCCTTGCCCCGGGCGACACTCGTGATGAGATAGCAGCAGCCCAGCCAATGGGCTTCGGCCAGGTCGGTGGGCGACCAGTGGGCCGGGTGGTCGGGGTGGGAGTGGTAAAAGCCAGCAATCTCTAAGCCCAGGCCCCGCGCCTCGCGTTCAATCTTCACCAGCTCCACAGGGGCGATCTCGTAGCGGTTGCGGGCGGCGTCAGTGCGGGCGTTGCCTGCCGGCACTGCCACTTCAACGCGCCAACCCTCCTGCATGGAATGTCCCAGCAGCGCCCCGCAGCACTCCCGGGGATAAGTCACTTCGCCACGGGCGCGGATGGCCGCGTAGACCGCGCGGGTCAGCCGGACAAGCCGGCCAGGCTGGACAGGCGGCGTCTTGCCGATGCGCTCGGAGAACGAGGAGCCGGGTTTCGCTGGTGAATCTTCACTCTTCATGGGAATTGCGGTCAGCGCTCCGGGTATGCGAGATTGGGTATGAGAAGTTGCAGTTTCAACAAGATTCTGCCGATACATGCTTCAGTATTTTCGCAGACTGGAAGGCGACCATGAGCCGAAAATCCCGCAATCCGAACTTTAATCAAACACTGGAGATGCTGCGCGCACACTCCTTCGATGTGGCGCCGTCCACAGAAATTGCAGGCGGCGTGCTGGTGAGCAAGCACGGGGCCGGGGCGGTTCTGGCGGCCTCAGCCAAAGGCGCGGCAGCGGCCTTGGCCGTTGCACCGGGAGCGCTGGCAGGGGGCCAGGTGGCGCGGCTGCTGGACCGCGGCCATCAGAAGTTTATTAAAACTCTCAAATTTGAGATTCCTGCTACGGCCAGCCAGTTACACGCGATTCACCGGTTCAGCGAAGAGTTGAAGCAGTTGACCGGCGCCATCGATCTCTACAACGAATCGCTGGGGACCACCAGCGACCTTTACGTTTATGACCGCTTGAAGGGCCGTGAAGCCGCGCAGCCTGCCTCGCAAAGCCCCTGGGAAGTGGCTGGTGGTCACTGATTATTCTGGAGTCCGGGCGGTGACGGCAATGGAATCGGCAGAAATGGCGCAGGTCGCAAGTCCATCGCAGGCAAAGCCCAACATGCGCGACCGGCGTGAGTCGCCGCGGGTAGAGGTTGATACCTCGGCAGTGATTTTTCTCATCAACATTGCCTCGCGGCTGCGAGGGCGCATCCTTGACCTGAGCCTGGGCGGCTGCCGCATCCGCGCCGACGAACGCTTTCCGGTGGGCATCTACACGCGGGTGGAGATCGAGTTTCGCCTTGAAGGGCTGCCCTTCCGGTTGGGTGGCGTCGTTCAGGCCATCCACGACCGGCACACTGTGGGCATCCGCTTTCTGGACATGAGCAGCCGCAAGCGGGAGCAGGTGGAGCAGTTGATCGGAGATATCCGGGAAATGAAAGAACAGGGAATAGGGAATAGCCACCCCACGGACGAAGACCTGTCCGCGGGGACCCCGGCAGGGAGTAGGGAATAGGACCCCAGGAAATGTTCCACGTGGAACTTATTCATTCTGTTTGGTTTATCTCTATGTTTACCACATAATTAACAGCAAGATTTTGAAAATAAATCAGAGATCAGGGAGCAGGGACAAGGGAATAGGGAACAGACCGAGACTTACCGATGGCGCGCGCGCTCCCGCTGCAGTTCGCGATAAACCTCGCTCTTGGACTGGCCCAGCTCGCGCGCAATGCGCTTGAGGGCCTCCTTTTCGTCCACGCCGCTCTCGGCCTGGAGGTGAGCGACGCGGTCGGTAATCTTTTGAGGAGCGACACCTGCGGCCTGGCCTTTTGCAAGCGGCTGCACTTCCACCAGCAGGGTAATCTCGCCGCGAACGCGATCACGGCCGGCCAGTTCACGGCGCGCCTCAGCCACTGTGCTGCGCAAAAACTCCTCGTGGATCTTGGTCAGCTCGCGGGCTACCACGACGCGCAACTCCGCTCCCCAAACGGCTTCCAGATCGGCCAGCGTTTCGAGAATCCGGTGCGGCGCTTCGTAAAAGACCAGAGTCCGCGCGGCACCGGCATTTTGCACCTGTGCGGCCAGCTCTTCGAGTCTGGTTCGCCGCGCCCCGGCCTTTTCCGGCAAAAAGCCGACGAAGTGAAACTCGCCGGTGGGCAGCCCGGAGGCCACCAGCGCGCTGAGCGCCGCATTGGCTCCGGGAATGGGGATAACCGCAATGCCGGCGGCGATGGCCTGCGCCGCGAGCTGGCTTCCGGGATCGCTGATGCCCGGCATTCCGGCGTCGGAGACTACGGCAATGCGTCCGCCCGCCTTGAGTTCGTCAATCAACTCAGCCGCGCGCTGATGCTCGTTGTGCTGGTGGCAGCTCACGGTGGGGGTGGTGATCTCGAAGTGGTTGAGCAGCTTTTGTGTCTGGCGTGTGTCTTCGCAGGCGATGCGGTCCACGCGGCGGAGCACGTCCAGGGCGCGCAGGGTAATGTCGCCCAGGTTGCCGATGGGGGTGGCCACCAGATAAAGGCCAGGAGCAAGCGGCGATTCCGGTTCGGCGGTCATGGACACAGTCAATCTCCGGCTTCCTGGCGGGTTTCTAGCTGGCATCCTCGCGGGCATCTTCGCGTTCCAGGCGACGCTGCTCGGCCAGGAGCGACATCGCGCTCATCAGGTTCTGGACGCTGACAATGCCAACCACGCGCCCGCTGTCGGTGATGGGAATCAGCGAGAGTCCGCGGCCGGTCTGGATGCGGCGAATGGTGGTTCCCAGCGTGTCCTCGGGGCGAGCCACCTGGAAGGCCTTGGACATGGCCGCCTGTACGTAGCCGTTGCCGTCCGTGCGCAGCGCGTCCACAATGCGCTGGCGGCTGATGATGCCCACCAGTTGCGGGCCGCGCACCACGGGAAAATCCTCTTGCAGCGAGTGAACGCAGCGCACCAGCGCGTCGGCCAGCGTGTCAGAGGGCGAGAGGGTGGCAAAATCGGTGAGCATCACCTCGCGCATATGCACGGTGTCCACCACCGACTGGAAGAAAACGCCCTGGTCCTCGATCTGCGCGCCGATCATGATGAAGAAGCCGGCGATGATCAGCCAGGGACTATGCAACAACATGCCGCTGACCATCGCGGTCAAAGCCAGCACCTGGCCCAGCCCGGTAGCCATGCGCCCGGCGGGTGCGAAGCCGTGCTTGCGGGCAAAGCTGCCGCGCAGCAGCCGTCCGCCGTCCAGAGGGTAAGCCGGCAGCAGGTGCAACAGGCCCAGGCCGGCCTGCATCCACACCATGCTGCGCACCAGCACTCCGGCGGAGATCCACGGCTGGGCAAAAAGTTTTATATCGCCGCTGGCGCCCAGAAACGCCGCGGCCAACAGGAGCGCCGTGGCCAGGTTCGCCAAGGGACCGGCCAGCGCCATGGCAAACTGCCCGCCGCCCTGGCTGGAGCCCTCCTGGCTTTCCGGGTCGGCGTAGGCAAACAGTCCGCCGATGGGCAACAGCAGAATGGCGCGCAGCCGTAATCCCAGCCATGCCGCCACCAGCAGCCGCGCCGTCTCCCGCACCACCACTGCGGCCACCAGCACGAGGAACAACCCCAGGCCACGCCCAATGCCGTCCGAGCCGCTCAGCGCCAGGCAAAGGACTGCCAAAAGCGGGAAAAAGACGTGGACGCGCATCTCGACGCCCATCCAGCGGCCCAGCGGAATTGACCAGCCACGCATACAGAATGATTGTAGAGGGTGGGGCCTAAACGTTTCGAATCTCGTCGCGCTTCCGGTATGCTGTCTGCGATGCGCATCATAGCCGGATCGCTCCGTTCCCGCACGCTCATTGCCCCGCCGGGGCTTGCCACCCGGCCCACCAGCGACCGGCTGCGCGAAACCCTCTTTAACGTGCTCGCGCCGCGCATTGTGGGCGCTGCTTTTCTGGATTTGTATGCCGGCTCGGGCGCGGTGGGCATTGAAGCGCTCAGCCGCGGGGCCGTGCGGGTGGATTTCGTCGAGCGGGAGCCCAGGGCACTCAAGGTTTTGCGCGGCAATCTGGAACGGCTGGGGCTGAGAGCTGGATTCCGCATCCATGCGTGCGCTGTGGCTGCGTTTCTGCGCCGCGCCGCCGCAGCGGCTCCAAAACGAGAACGCGACGGAAAACGAGAACACTACGAAGTGCTCTTTCTCGATCCGCCCTGGGATGCGGCCGGGGAGTACGCAGCCACGCTGGGCCTGCTGGGCGGCTCCGCTGCCGGGCTGCTTGCCGTTGACGCCCTGGTCATCGCCGAGCATCGCCGCAAGCAGCGCCTCGAAGACCGCTACGGCTCGCTCGAACGCACCCGCCTGCTCGAACAAGGCGACGCGGCGCTGAGCTTTTATGCCCTCGCCCAATCCTCCGCGCCGGAAATCCATTAAAGTGAATTGCATGAGAAACGCGCGAATTTTCCTAGCCCTTGCCGCGATGATTGCGGCCACTGCTGCCGCCTCTCAAGCGCCCTCAACGCTTTTCCCGCCCGACCACTTTCCGGATTTCGTCATTCTCGACACCGACATCGGCGACGATATCGACGACGCCTTTGCTCTGGCGCTGGCTCTGCGCAGTCCGGAGTTAAGCCTGCTGGGCATTACCACGGAGTACGGCGATACGGAGCTGCGGGCGAAGCTGCTGGACCGATTTCTGTGGAATGTTGGGCAGCAAGGTATTCCGGTGATTCCGGGCGTTCCCACGCCGCATAACAACGTGTTTACCCAAGCCGCATATGCGCGGTCAGAGGACTACTTTCCTCAGTGCGGTGGTGCGGTCAGCATGCTCTATACAAGAGGAATGGAGGACGACTATGCACGCTGGGCGGAAGAGCGGCGGCATGACGATGCGTCCGGTTTCCTGCTCGATCAGATTCGTGCCCATCCGGGGGAAATTACTCTCATCGCCATCGGCCCGCTCTTCAACATTCAGGTAGCCATCGAGCGCGATCCGGCCACCTTCCGCAAACTCAAACGCGTCGTCATGATGGGCGGCAGCATCTACCGGGGCTACGACGACGCCAAAGCCACAACACCACGGCCGCCCGACGCCGAGTGGAACATCAGCCGCGACCCTGCGGGCTTGAGAGCTCTGCTGGCCTCCGGTGTGCCGGTCTTCATGATGCCGCTGGACTCGACACAGATTCATCTGGAGACACCGGCACGGGAGGCGATCTTTGCTCATGGTTCTCCGCTCACTGACCAGCTGACCCTGCTCTACCACCAGTGGCTGGCCGGCAATGTAGGGCACGCGGTTGCGCCTACGCTGTTCGACCCGGTTGCAGTGGCCTATGCCGTTCGTCCCGAGCTTTGCCCGGCGACGCCGATGCGGCTGGAGGTGGACGACAAAGGCTTTACGCGGCCTGTTGACGGTTCGCCCAATGTTCAGGTCTGCTTGCAGTCGGACGAGAAGGGATTTCTGGAGTTTCTGGTGGACTGGATAACCGGGAAAGCCGCTCGCTGATCCGGGGGCAGGACAGGTCGATTCGACCATATTCCGTCATCTGTCTTCGGCCCTCGGCAACTAAATTTGCGCTTTCCAGGGCACAAATCCACCGATTGTGAGCGAGGTCACTTTCAACCCATTGACAGCAGAGGTAAGTAAGAGAAAAATGACGGTG
>JBAVYF010000046.1:0-16118 GCA_049698655.1 Occallatibacter sp.
CCATTTGACCCTCGTCCGGCCTGTTGGTAGACTGTAGATGCGGGGTGGAGCAGCCCGGTAGCTCGTTGGGCTCATAACCCAAAGGTCGCTGGTTCAAATCCAGCCCCCGCAACCAATCCTTTCAACAAATTACAGGGGATCCCAGATCCTGTATTCAAGCTCGGTTGCGCCGGGGTTGCGGAGTGTTGCGTCTCGGACTGCTTTTTTCCTGGCTTTCCATCGAGTCGATCAACGAAGGAAACGTTTGCACCCGGGATCAAATAGGCATAGATGTCAGCGCAATTGACTTGGAGAGCTCTCGATGAGGCGGGAGAGGCAAGGACGGCAGCAAATCGTCCGGCTTTTCCCTTGAAACTACCGCGTTGGTCTTGCAATTTGCGCCATCGGGCGTAAAATTTTAGGGAATTTGTTTTCAAAATGGAGACTCCGGTCAAGACACTGTTCGCAGGGTCAACGAGTGCTATGGCGATTTATCGGCAGTTAACCGTCGTGCGCGATAGTATATGAACGGTTCAATATAGGGAGCCACCGCGATGAAACTCACGCTCCTACTTGTTACCTCCCTCCTCGTGATTGTCTCTCTCCTCTTAAGCAGTCCCGCAACGATCGTCGGACAAGAGCAAGGTCCGGCGGCGGGCGAGCGCCTGGCGGCCGATACGCTTAAGACGACGGTGATAGGCAATCCGTTCGTGGCGCCGAAGGACTGGTCGATCAGGGTGAAGGGGCCGGCGACGATCCTGGAGGCGCCGGAAGGCGGGTCGTGGATCGCGCTGGTGGATCTGCAGGCGAAGACGGCGGACGAAGCGCTGAAGGCGGCGTGGCAGGCCTACCGGCCGGAGGCAACATGGCCAGTGCACCGGCCGGGAACTACACGATCGCGGTGACGGCGACCTCGGGATCGACTACACACACGACGACGGCGAGTCTTACCGTGCAGTGATTGCAGGGCTATGCATAGAAGGAGGAGATATGACGCGACATTTCGCTTGGGCTACAGGCTTAGTGCTGTTGGCCTTCTACGCTTTGCCCACCGCCCGAGCCCAGTTGTTCATACCTGCGGAGGGGCGAGGAGAAGAAAATCTGCGCGCCCGGCCGGCACCGGCCACGTCGAGCAAAGAATCTGACAATACTTTGAAGAGCAAAGGATACATGCTGATTGGGAGCATCATCCTGAACGAGCAATTTGGCGAGCCATGCTGGGGCGCGGGCTGCGATTCCTCCATGGTTTGTCCAATTGGAGCCGGCGCCAAAGACGTGACCAAGTTAATCTTGCAGAATGCAGCGGCCCATGGCGGCGACGTCGTCGTCCTGTTAAAGGACAACGAGGTGAGCAAGGATGTGGTCAATAAGGTGGGAGCCGTTGGCTTTACCTGCTCAGCCACCAGCTTGGGCACGGTCTGGCGTTTGGACCCTGCGTTGACAGCTCGAATCGCCGCAAACAACGAGAAAGCCTCGGCGGAGGCCATAGCCGCACGCGAGAAAGCCGCAGCCGAAAAAAAAGCCACAACCGAAAAAGCCTCGGCGGAGGCCATAGCCGCACGCGAGAAAGCCGCAGCCGAAAAAGCCGCAGAGCTAACCTTTATACGCAGCGCCTGGGCATTCGTCAACGTCGAGCCGTCGGGGCCGACGGGCCTCTCACCCTTCGAAGACAAAGGCAAATGGGGCTACCGCAATGCGGAAGGCAACATTGTCATTGCCCCACGTTTCCAGGACGCTGCACCGTTCCTGGAAGGACTGGCGCGTGTGAAATCCGAGGACAAATTAGGATTTATCGACACCACAGGCGCCTTTGTCATCCCAACGCAGTTTGACTTAGCCAGCGGTTTTTCCGAGGACTTATCCACGGCCGGATTTGGCAAGGTGCTCCAAGCGAAAATGGGATTCATTGACAAGAAGGGCGCATTCGTCATCCCGGCACAATTTGACCTTGCGCTCAAGTTCCACGAAGGTCTTGCGATGGCTTGTATTGGCAACATCATAGCGTTCAAGAAAAACACCTGTGGTTACATCGACAAATCCGGCAAATGGGCTATTGGCCGGATGTTCATTTCTGGTGGCGATTTTTCCGGCGGGATGGCTCCGGCCTTGGTCGGCGATCTAATGCATTTGAAGTGGGGTTACATCAACACGAAGGGAAATTTCGTCATCAAACCGGCGTTTCAGGACGCAGACGCGTTCTCCGAGGACTTGGCCAAAGTGAAGATGGATGACAAGTACGGCTACATCAACCGGAGCGGGCAAATTGTCATTCAGCCCCAGTTTGACTATGCCGGAGCATTCCATGACGGCAAGGCCCGGGTTGTCGTCGTGACCCAATTCGGGTTCGTTGATAAGTCCTGGAAATTCACTCCATCCCAGTAAATGGCCGGTGGTTGGTGTCATTCAGGAATCCACGGGAACCCCGCGAACAGGATTTAAGCCTGTCGCTGGCTTTAACTGCTCGGTCCGAAGGAGGAAATTATGAGGTACAGGAATTCTACTCTACGTCTCATCGTGGGAAGCGCACTGCTGGTCTTGTTTTGTGCAGGCGTTTGCATGGCCCAGGGGGTCAGTGACGAGGTCCAAAAAGCCTTGCAGCGGTTAAATAAGAATGGAGAGTTCAACATCAGCACACCACTTTTTCAATCGCCTGCGAAGGCTGTGCCGACTGTCGAGGTTCCGCGCACCACTTACGTTGATATGTTGCGCCGCGGCTACGTCATAAATGGAAGTATGACGTATACCAGCACCAAGCACGGCTTGGACGAGGCGCTCGGCAAGAAAGACATCTTGGCTGCAGCGACCTTATTGGGAGCCGATGCCGCATGGATTTCCACCAGCTCCGAAAAAAAAGTTGAAGGCGTCTACGTACCTGGGGGAACATATTACGACTATCAGTCGCACAGACCTAACGCCACCTATACAATACAACCCCATACCGCCAGCAAGACAGTCAAGTACGTCAATGGAATGGCGATTATTTTCGTGCACAATCCGGACCTTGCCGCCAGGCAATTGGAGGAGGGAAAGAAGAGGTGGGAAATCAGAATGGCGGAGATCCCGTTGAAACAGGCTGCTCTCCTCGACAAACTCGACACTGTTCTAAAGGCCCTCTCCTCAACGGACGCATCGCTGTTCGGAGGGACCTCCGGATCCGATGTGAAAGAGGAGTACGTCCGTCGCTTACAGGCGACCGAGGAAGAGGTGAAGACAGGCCGATGTGGTTTTTACCCCGGAGGACGGGTTGACGAGTCTCAGATGGGATGGAAGAACGACACTGAATTAAAGTGGAGTAAACCTTCCTGCACCGGTTTGCTGGCCCTTGTCGAGCTGAGTAACATTTTTTACTACGTCGAGAATGGGATGGTCCAGGTGCAACAGATCTTCAAGGACCCAGCCAGCCCTCAACTTGCCAAGTTGCACATAGCGGTCATGGATGCGTGGCGCTATGAACAAAAGAATATTTCGGCCGTCTTTGATTTCACGTCGCCGACTCTGGCCGAACATTTTCTGCCGAACCCTGGCCCCGCAATACTCGGCTCCGTCGGGACGGCTTGGTCGGATTCGTTCATTAAACACAAATGACGAACGGTAAGGCTCCGTGAGGGTTGGCGTTACGGAACTCGATGAATACAGTCGTAAAGTTTGAGCTATAAAGGCTCCTTCTGGTTGCGCCTAGGTTGCAAACCCTGCCGCAAATTGCCGGATTCTGCCGATCCAAGTTGTTGATCTTGTTTAGAATCAGTAGTTTCTGTAGGACTCATAACCCAAAGGTCGCTGGTTCAAATCCAGCCCCCGCAACCAACCTTCCGCAGCATCCCTCCCAGAAGAATTCCCGCAGGAAAGCAATCGCCGGGTCGAGTTGCGCCTCTCGGTCAGGAAGATCCGCGCCTGACGAGGCGCTTGAGCCCTTGCCGCGCCAGATCCGCAACCGCCCTGGCGAGTGTGGCTGAGGCATTCAACGACTCCGGTCGTTCCAGCCGGAGATTCAGAGTAGCGGCAAACTCGCGGAAGTGAATGTCCACGTCGTAGAGAATTTCCAAGTGATCGCAGAGAAAGCCGATGGGCTGGAGGAGAACGGTTCTAGCGCCCGAGGCGGCGATGGATTCCAGGGTCTGTTCGACGGTGGGGCCGATCCATGGTCCACCACTGATGCCCTGACTCTGGAAGGCGAAGAACCGCCGGGGAATCTCCGGGAGGCTGGCGGCGACCAGAGAGGCGGTGCGCAGAGACTCTTCGGCGTAAGGGTCGGCGGCCTGGCCTTCGGAGGCCTGAATGGTGCGGATGGGAACGCTGTGAGCGGTGAACAACACGGGAACCGGCGCGCCCACCTCCGCGCTGAGGCGGGTCCAGGCGGGACGCAGCCGCTCGGCAAATGCCTCTATCAGCAGCGGGTGCTGCGCCCATCCCGCAGTGAAGTCGATGCGCAGGTCAGAAGTCTCGACGGCTTGGCGATAGAGGCCGACGCTGGTGCGCGAGTTCTGCGGCGCAAGGCAGAGGACCGCAGCTTCTTCAACGTCGTCCGCGCGCATCTGGCGAACCACATCGGCGATGTAAGGACTCCAGTTGCGCATGCCGACGTAGACCGGGATGTGTTCGCCGCCGGTAGCCAGCTCCGCTTCGACCAGCCGTCCTTGCTCCACAGTGATTTCGGTCAGCGGGCTG
Organism: Occallatibacter sp.; assembly: GCA_049698655.1. GTDB lineage: Bacteria > Acidobacteriota > Terriglobia > Terriglobales > Acidobacteriaceae > Telmatobacter. The sequence goes on from JBAVYF010000046.1 coordinate 4,645, forward strand.
TGGCCTATGAGCGCGTAGCGGCGCTGAATCTCTTCGACGACGTGCTGCGGCAGCGGCCGGCCGCCGGTCACGTTGCTCAGGTACTCGGGAATCTGCTCGACGGTCTCCGGTGTGCCATGCGCCAGCAGGAGTACGGCTTGCTTAGCCATTGGCCTTCTCCAGGCGGAACTCCTTGACCATGTGCACCACGGCTTGCACGTTCTCGACTGGCGTTTCTGGCACAATGCCGTGGCCGAGATTGAAGATGTGGCCGGGGCGGCCGTTGGCGGCGCGCAGAATCTCATGGACGCGCTGCTCCAAAACCTCCAGCGGCGCAAAAAGCGTGATGGGATCGAGATTCCCCTGCACCGCATGAGCGTGGCCCACCGAGCGCCAGCCTTCATCGAGAGGCTGCCTCCAGTCGAGGCCAATCACATCTGCGCCAGTCGAGGCCATCTCGCCGAGAAGGCCCGCGGTCTCCACGCCAAAGTAGATTACCGGCACGCCCATCTGCTGAACCGAACGCACCAGGCGCTTGGAGGCTTCGAAGGCGTAGTCGCGATAGTCGGCGAGGCAGAGCGAACCAACCCAACTGTCGAAGATCTGAATAACGTCCGCGCCCGCCTGAACCTGAAGACGGCAATACTCTTCGAGGACAGCGACGATTTTGTCGAGCAGCATCCGCCAGGCGTCGGGGTCCGAGTACATCATCCGCTTGGTGTAGATGTAGTTGCGCGAGCCGCCGCCTTCGATCATGTAGCTGGCCAGCGTGTAGGGCGCGCCGCAGAAGCCGATGATGCCGAGTCTACTGCGGAAGTGTGCGGCCACTTTTTCGATGGCCTTGGCGACATAGGCCAGATCGGCCGCGCGGTCGGTGCGCAGGGCGCGAACATCGGCGGCGGTGCGGACGGGATGGTGGACGTGCGGCCCTTCGCCGGCTTGAAACTCGAAGTCCAGGCCCATGGGCTCCAGCGGCAGCAGCAGGTCGGCAAAGATGATGGCCGCGTCTACGCCCAGCTTCTCGGCGGCGGTGATGGTGACTTCGGCGGCGATCTCCGGCTGCTTGCAGATTTCCACCAGCGTGTGGTGCTTGCGCACGTCGCGATATTCCTGCATATAGCGCCCGGCCTGGCGGAGAAACCAGACGGGCGTGCGGTCGACGGGCTGGCGCAGACAGGCACGAACAAAGCGGCTGCCGTCGAGGGTTGCTTCGGCGGCGGGGTTTTCGTTGGTTGGTTGCATACAGAGTTGATTTTACCGGGCCGGCGGCAAGCCTGGCTGTTATCTGGACGAAGAACTAGCTACGAAATCCACTCACCGCAGCGGCTCTTGCGCTGCCATGCGCCGTCATTCTTTTCCAGGATGACGGTTCCTCCGTTGCCGCACAGCGAACCGCAGAAAAAGCTGTAGGAGACGATGGCGTGCTTGTGGCCCTTGTCGAAGCGAATCTCGCTCAGTGTGACCAGGCCGTGGGCGAAGCCGTTGCGGACCGCTTCTTCAATCGACCTGCCCTCACCAATGGTCTTTTCGGGATCATTATCGGCGACCTCTTTTCGTTGCCGGTCGGGATCGACAAGGCTTACGTTGCCGGAGCTTAGCTGCGCCAGGTCGGCAGCGCGAAAGCGATGAACCATCGCGGGTGCGGCCGGCTCAAGGTCCAGGTCTTTTCCGCAATCGCTGGCGTCAAAGGCCCCGTTGGCGGGGAATGGAACTGTCTGGACGGACAGGTTGACTGTGCTCAGTTCGTTGTCCATCCAACCGTGGAGGACTACCCGGTAGACGGCAATCTGCTCGGCGGTAAGCGGCTTGTCGCTGACGATGGGCTTCGCCTCCGTAGCCTCCTGTGCGGCTGCCAGACCCGCAGCCGCAAGCAACACGACCGCGAGACGGACGAGAAACCCCTGCAACCTCCGCCTATGCATAACCCCAATGCCAATTCCGGCCATAGCGTTCTCCCACAGGTGGTCTCTTCTATTTGTCGATACTACATTGGGCAAGGACAGGCAGCTTGATAAATTCGGGGGACTACTTCGCGTCCTTGTCGTCCGCATCACCAGGCTTCGCATCCGCCCTGGCGGCCTGGAACGCCTGGTGATCGTGACGCTCCACCATGCCGGCCAGGTAGCTGTCGATTTTGAATCCCTTGGGCACCTTGTGCAGAATGACCAGCTGGGTGAAGCTCGCATTACAGATGGGGCAGAACAACCGGAACTCATAACAGTTCGTTTTGGCCATAACCCTCAAATTGTAGCAAGAGGCAATTGCTTTTGTTGCAGCGCATTTGGGATCAAGAACGTATGATTGCGAACCTTGGATCTGGGCCTTGTAACCGCTGGTTTCACTGATTCTGTTGCGGCATCAGGTAAGCGTTGGCGGCACACAAAAAAGGGCCCCCGGTATGAGCGGGGGCCAAATAGCCTTGGTTCTCTCGTTATTCGAGAGGTGGATTGGCGGCCGGACGGCTAATGCGCCGCCGGAGCGGAAAGGAGCCTCGGGGGGAGGGGCTGCGGCTTTTAAGGCCGCTCCGCACCGGTCGAAGTAGCCGCGTCACTAAGTGACGCCGCTTCTCGGGCCGCCAAACTGTTTTCCATCAACCGGATGCGCACGCAGCTTACCTTTACGGGCTTGGTCTCATCCGAGTCCGAGTCCAAGCCTGTAACGGGAGCGTTGCCGAGAGCGACTGAGCGCAAACGGTAGACGGGAATCTCATGTTCTACGACAAGGTAGCGATTGACCGCCTCGGTCAAACGCCGGGAGCTTTGTATGCCGCTGATGCCGGCCTGGGGGGAATACCCCTCCACTTCCACGATGTACCCCTTGCGCCCGGCCAGATTGGCGGCAAAGTCGTCGAGTTGCTTGCGTGCCGCTGGCCGCAGAACAGGTTGTCCGCCGTGAAACGCGATTTCCACCTCGGTCGCCTGGTGGTACTGGTCCAGGCCGTTAACGGTCGTGTTCAACCGGTCAACATGGCCGGACGCGCCCTGCGCCGTGATATCGGCATTTTGCGCCTGGCTGCCGGCGTTGGAAGCCAACTGATTAGCCGCGTCGGCTCTGGACTGGGCCAGACTGATGCCCGCCTGCGCCCTGCGATCCACGTCCTGAATGTCGCGCCCGTTACGAGCGTTGACTTCATCCAGCTCGTTGAGCCTGCCCTTGAGGGGGTCCACCCGGTTGTTGACCCACTTCTTGCGCGCAAAGGGATTTACCCGGCCCCAGAACCCTTCCCTGTCCTTAGGTGCATTTGAAGAAGGCGACAGAGAGGGGGTGGGGGAGGGCTGCTGCTCGACTGTGGCAGGCGGAGTGCTCTGCGGGTCTGCCACTGTCCATCCCTGCGACGAAGACCTGTCGACGGGGGCCCCGGAAGACTGCCCCTGTTGCGCAAGCGTGGGGATTGCAACTGCAGATGCCAGCAAAACAAGAAGGAGCTGGCGAGGGAACAAGGTCCGAGGTAGTATGACAGCTTTCATAGGGTAGACACCCTCCAGGATGTTTTTTCCGCCAAGGTTGCGCGGGGTGAGCGGTAGTGTCTGCTCACCCACAGAGAAAGCAATGCTCGCGCCATACCCGGTGGTGCGGCCGAGAAAACGACGTCTGGCTTTGGATTGTTTGACTTAGCGCACCGCGACCGCGTTGGGCAGCGCAGGTTGAGGGTCTATTGAGCTGATCCTGGCATGTAAATCTTTCCGGGCCCGGTAGTTTCTACCCGGTAAATCCGGCGGCGCGGTCTATTTGGTCTCGACGTGGAGGATGCGAATCTCCGGGTAGGCGCGGTCCCAGTCGGGCGAGACCCTATCGAAGATCAGGCGGAAGTCCTGCTCGCCGCCGGGGGTGAGCGGTGCAGCAGAAACCGGTTCCACATCAATGTAAGGCTCACGCATGCGGATGAGCTTGAGAGGCAGGGTCTCGTTCTGCGCCACTTCATGGGCAAAATCACGGAAAAGCACCTGTACGGTAACGGCCGTGACGGTGCGGGCGCCCCGGTTGACGATGTGCCCGTCGAGGTAAGTGACCTTGCCTCCGGCCAGGTTGCCGGATTCGCTCATGGCCAGGCGGGTCAGGGAGAGGCTCTCCGCATAGGGGTCCAGGGGCGCGGAGATCGGCGTGACCGTGGGCTTGCCGCGGGTGTTTTTGTGTTCCAGGCTCAGGATGGCGACGGCGGCAACCACCACGACAAAGGCAACAGCCAGGCCCAGCGGCAGCCAGTTGCGTTTTTCCTTGCCGGCGGAGGGAACGAGTTCAGGACCAATGCTCACGAGCGAAATTTTACACCCGTTACCGAATAAGTTCCTCGCTCTCTTCTTATTTTGAGGAATCATGCAAAGAGCGATACTAAAGATAGGCTGTCAGTTTATCGATCCTTGCCGGCCAGGAGGAGAGAATGTCAGACGATAATTCCCAGAATCAAAATCCAGCCTACTCTTTCCAGGGCAGTTCACCAGCCGACGAGCTCCTCGAAATCGCCCGCATCCACCGCAGGGAGGCTAAACAACTGTTTGATCGCGCAGACGAGGCTCACGCCGAGGACCGGCAGGAAGAGGCCAAGTTGCTGATGGACCTGGCGATCTCACGGCGGGATCGGGCAGTTGAATTCGAAATGGCAGCCAGGGGCAAGGGAGGCGACCCGATTGTGGCCGAGATACTAGATAGCCAGGAAGAAATGTGCGTGAAGTATACTCCCTTTTCGCCATCGATTATGTCAAAAGAGGAATTAACTCTGACAGCAGAGGAGCAGTCCGCCGCGGAACTGGCAGAAGGTAAGAAATCTACCCCGTCAGGACGGATTGCTCGCGCTGTGGCCTGGGTAGGGAGCTGGATAGCGTGATACGCAGGCCGCGCCCTTGCCATGGGCGTTTCCTTGTTCCTGGCTCAGGGCCAGCCAGGCTGCAACCACTACCAGTGGCAGCCAGCAGCGTTCTTACTTCTCTCGGAGAGGAATGAGTCAGGATTAGCGCTCTTGAGCTAAATTTTGCACCCGTTACCAAAGGAATCCTCCGGTATGTTCCGTCCTGGTTAAGGGGCGGATGCTATTTCATTCTTGACCGATAATTAAATCAGCGTCACAATTTGTGCGGTTCTTCACATTTCCGCGCATCTTCCAAGAATTTCCGGTGTCTAAGGATGCAGGAGTGAGGACCGGCCAAGTCCGGGATCTGTAACCCTTGCCGCAAGGCATTGAAAGGCAGGCCAACGATGCAGTTCTATTCCCCGAACGCATCCATCGCTATAGCAACTCCCGCCGGAGAGCGAAGAAGTCCCCGGCAACCGGGAGACCGGGTATACCAGGGGGTCACGATCGCCGCCATTCTGCTGGTGCTGGGAAGCCTTTGGGTATTTTGAAGGCTAGGGCCGCCTGTTGACGGTTGCTACTTCGAAACTATGAGTCCGATTTTGCGCACGCCGCACGGCGCATGGCCACGATGAACCAGGCAACAGTCGCAAAGATCACCCCCATAGAGACCGGTATCAGCCACGCCGAGAGGTCGCCCCGTCCTCGGCGCGCCATTTCGATAATGGACCACTGAATCCATGCAAAGAGGCAAACCATCTCCATTTTGAGCCAGGCGATTAGATCGAGGGCCAGCGCCTCCAACCGGGGCCGGTTTTCTGCCGTGAACGCGACCGGGTAGTTGAAGAAAGCTGGAAACCGCGCCGCCAGCGTCATGCCCAGATAAAGCACCACCGCCACAGCCGGAAATAGCGGCAGCATAGAGGGCTCACCCCAGCCATTTGGATTTCCGGCCGCATCGAAGTGAATAGCAATCCTCGCCGGCAGCTGCTCCGCACCATGGAGCGCCTGCCAGGTGATCCAGCCTGTCCATACCAGCACCATCATGCTGATCACTTCCAGGGATTTGCGCATGGAGCCCTCTCCTTGGCTACTGTATCAAGACGATACAGTTTGCATTGAAACGCTACAGTTTTTGCCGGCCGTAGCCTCGTTTTTCCCTCCAATTGTATCGAAACGATACAATTTTCAGAGAGCCAGACTCACCCGAATCGCGCTCGCTTGACGCTTTGGCGGAAGTCTTCGCCGGTCATCTCGACGCGGACGCACATCTCAGCGAGTCGCGACCTCATACGGTCGCCGATGCGGTCGCCCAGGGTGTCCTCATTCCTGGCGGGCCTGTTGCCCTTCTCATCAACTTTGAAGCCGGCGCCCGCCGGCAGGTCGGGGTAGTTGGTGGTGATGATGGTGGTCTGCTTGTCGTTGTAACGGGTGTTCAGAATCAGCGCGACCGTGTCCCAGACCCACTCGTTGGGCTTTTGCGCTCCCAGATCGTCGAGTACCAGCACCTCGGCGGCAAAGACCGGCTGGAGCAGTTCGAGTTCGGTGGTTTGCACCTGCGGGTTGTAGCTGTTCTGGATGCTCTTGAGCAGCTCGCGATAATCGCAGAAGAGGCCGCGAACGCCGCGCTCCACCACCAGCCTGCGCAGCACGCCCACGGCCAAGTGGGTCTTGCCCACGCCGATGGAACCGGTGAAGAGCAGTCCTTTGCCGGCGGTGTCGACCGGATAGGAATCGACAAACTTGCGCGCGGTCAGGTGCGCTCGGCCCAGCGAGGCGTCGGCACCGCGAAAGGCGGTTTCGAAGCCGTCCAGCGTGTAATGGCGGTAGCGCTCGGGGATGTGGGCCGCGGCCAGGCGGCGCTCCTCGCGCTCCATCTCCTGGCACTCGCAGGCGCGCGAAACCCATTGCCCTTGTGCGTTGACCACCCGCACCAGCCCGACTCCACCGCAGATAGCGCACTCGTTCATCTGCATTCAAGCGTAGCGTAAAGGACGCCGGTGCGCGCCGGTGCGGTTCGTGTGCCTTATTGTGGAAAAGCACGGTTGTGGAAAGCGTTTTGGCCAGAGTCCTGTGCAATTGCCTACAATTGAAGCCGGATGCGGGCGCGGGAGATTCTTGTCCGCTTCTCAAGCCAGCCAATTTATGGAGAGTCTATCGTGAATCGAATAACTTTGCGCGCTGCTTTTGCAGCCATCGCCTTCACCGTCCTGTTTTCAACGGCCGCTCTCAAGGCACAGACAACCGCCGCCGTACCGGAAGCCAAAGCTCCCTGCGCGATACCCGTTGCGCCGCCGGTTTCCGACCGGCAAAAGGCGCGGGACACGCAACTGAAGGAGGATTTCCCCTGGCTGGCGCGATTCAGGGCAGCCGATTTGGCGCTGGCTCCTCCTGCAGCCAGCGAAGACCGCGTAGTCTTCATGGGCGACTCCATCACGCAGGCATGGAAGATCGAGGGGCAGCAGGGTTCATTCCCCGGCAAGCCTTACATCAACCGGGGCATCAGCGGCCAGACCACACCGCAGATGGTGCTGCGCTTCCGCCAGGATGTAATCGGGCTCAAACCCAGAGTAGTGGTGATCCTGGCGGGGATCAACGACATCGCCGGCAACACCGGTCCGGAGACGCTCGAGCAGATTGAAGACAATCTGGCCTCCATGGCGGATCTGGCGACGGCCAATCAGATTCGCGTGGTGCTGTGTTCGGTGTTGCCGGCCTTCGATTTTCCGTGGAAGCCTGGCATGACACCCGCGCCGGAGGTGCTGGCGCTGAATGCCTGGATCAATGCCTACGCTGCGGAGAAGGGTTACGTATATGTGGACTACCACACGGCGATGAAGGACCAGCGCGACGGGCTGCCGCCTGCGTTGAGCAAGGATGGGGTGCATCCGCTACCAGCCGGTTACGCCATCATGGCGCCGCTGGTGGAGGCGGGGATCGAGAAGGCGCTGAAAGCAGGGACCAGGGACTAGTACCGTGTCTTTCCGCAATTGCTAAACCGCCTCAACCCCCCTACAATAGAAACAGTGCAGGAAAGGTTTGTCTTCAGCGATGCCCAAGGAAAAGATTCATCCCAACTACGCCGCAGTGCAGGTCAAGTGCGCCTGCGGAAACCATTTTGAGACCCGTTCGACCCACAAGGGCGACATTCACGTGGAAATCTGCTCGGTTTGCCACCCGTTCTATACCGGCAAGCAGCGCCTGGTGGACACCGCCGGCCGCGTGGAGCGCTTCCGCCGCAAGTTTGCCAAGTCCGACGGAGCCAAGGAAGCAGCAGCAGCCAAGTAACCGCGCTCTGGCACCGGCACGTACGATTGGGCCTCCGCCAAGGCGGAGGCCCAACTTCGTTTTAGCAGCTAGCTGATGGAAGCTCGAAGGTTTTATGGCAGGCAAGGGTTTTACCGTGAAGAAGAACTGGGACAACCCCCGGGAGTGCGCGATGCCCGCGGAGGCGCGGGTGCCTGCAGAGATGCGCCTGGGGAATGTCGTCGTGACTCCGGCCACGGTGCTGGCGCCCATGGCGGGGGTCACGGACACAGTCTTCCGGAGGTTTATCCGCCACGCCAGTTTGTTCACGACAGCTTCACAGACTGCGGAAAAACTTGATCTGGAGGGAGGCGGGGGTTTCAACCCCCGCATAATGCCTACAGAATCAACGCAGGCTTTAGCCCCGGAGATTGGCCAGTCCATCGACGACGCCGTGAGCAATGCCCAGTCCGGCTGCGGACTGTTGATGACCGAGTTCACCTCGGCCGACGGCCTCGCGCGGATGCGCGAGAGCAAACGCCAACGCTATCTGACCTTCTACGATGACGAGCACCCCATCGGAGCGCAACTCTTCGGGGCCAATCCCGCTACGCTCGCCGAGGCGGCGCGAATTGTGGAGGAGACCGGCTTCGATCTGGTAGACCTGAACCTCGGCTGCCCGGCCAAGCGCGTTGTCGGCTCGAACGGCGGCTCGGGTTTGCTGCGCGACCTGCCGCGCATTGGCGAAATTTTTCGCTCTGTGCGCAAAGCGGTGACGATTCCCTTCACTGTGAAATTTCGCTTGGGCTGGAACGACACCGGCATTGTCTGCCTGGATCTGGCGCGGATGGCCGAAGCCGAGGGGCTGAACGGTGTGGCGCTGCACGCCCGGACACGAGAACAAGGTTACAGCGGCCAGGCGCGCTGGGAGTGGATTGCGCGGGTGAAGCAGGCGGTGGGGATTCCGGTGATCGGCAACGGCGACATTCGTACCCCCGAAGACGCGGCGGCCATGGTGGCCGAGACCGGCTGCGACGCGGTGATGATCGGGCGGGCCGCTCCGGCGAATCCGTGGATTTTCCGTCAGATTGCGCAGTACACGGCTACCGGCAGCTACGAGCGGCCAACGGCGGAGGACCGCTACCGCATGATCCGCGCCTACTTCCAGATGCTGCTGGACGAGGCCGAGGCCACCAAGGATCTACCCCGCGCCGCGCGGCTGGGAGAGACCTCCGGCAAGATGAAGCAGTTTGCCACCTGGTTCACGCACGGAGTGGCGGGCGGAGCCAAACTGCGCGCCGCCATCTATCAGGCGCGGACCGGGGCCGAAGTGCTCTCGCAGGTGGACGCGTTTTTCACTGCCCAGATTGCATCCGGCGCGGAGCCCGATGCGTCGCCGGAAGACGTTGCGGCGAGCGATTTTCCGGAAGACATGCAGGACTGCGGCTAGACACGCTCGACGGCCAGCGCCACGGCGTTTCCGCCCCCCAGGCAGAGCGCGGCAATGCCCCTGCTCTTGCCCAGCCGCTTCAAAGCGTAAAGCAGCGTTGTCAGCACGCGCGCTCCGCTGGCGCCGATGGGGTGGCCGATGGCCACAGCGCCTCCCTGCACGTTGACCTTGGCCGGGTCGAGGCCCAGTTCGCGATTCACCGCCAGCGCCTGCACGCTGAAGGCCTCGTTCAGCTCAAACAAATCGACGCTGTCGAGCGGCCAACCGGCCTTTGCCGCTGCCTTGCGCACGGCCTCGATGGGCGCCAGCCCGAACCACTCCGGCGCACCGCCGCTGGTGGCCTGGGCACGAATCACGGCCAGTGGCGCGAGGCCCAGTTCCCTAGCTCGCTCGACGCTGGTGACCACCAGGGCTGCGGCGCCGTCGCTCACGCCGGGGGCGTTGCCGGCCGTCACTGTGCCGCCCTCCTTGAAGGCCGGCTTGAGCCGTGAAAGAATCTCGACGGTAGTCTCGGGGCGAACCGACTCGTCCGTATCGAAGATCCGCGGCTCGGCGCCTTTTTTGGCCGCCGGAATCTCAACGGGCAGAATCTCATCACGGAAAAAGCCCTGCGCCGTGGCTGAGGCGGCGCGGCGGTGCGACTCGGCCGCAAAGGCGTCCTGCTCCTCGCGGCTGATGCCGTATTTCGCCGCGATCATCTCCGCCCCGACGCCCATGTGGAAGTTGTTGTAGACCTCCCACAGGCCGTCCTGGATCATGGCGTCCACCAGTGTCCCGTTGCCCATGCGATAGCCGGCCCTGGCCTGGGGCAGCAGATAGGGCGCGTTGGTCATCGACTCCATGCCGCCGGCAACGACCATCTCGGCGTTCTCCGTCTGGATGGCCTGCGCCGCCAGAGCCACAGCCTTCAAGCTCGAACCGCAAACCTTATTGATGGTCAGCGCGGCTGTCTGGTTCGATAATCCGCCGTAGAGCGCCGCCTGACGCGCGGGGTTCTGGCCGAGGCCGGCCTGCAGGACGCAGCCCATGATGCACTCGTCAATTTGCGAGGATTCGACGCCAGCGCGGCGCACCGCCTCGCGCACGGCGAGCGCCCCTAACCGCGGCGCGGAAAAGGACTGGAGCGAACCCTGAAACTTACCCACAGGGATACGCGCTGCTGAAACGATTGCAACTTCCTTCATATTGACGGCTCCACTCGGCAGGAATCCGGCGGCTCTATTACACAAAGAAACGCAGGACCTTGCTGCCAACCGAACATCCTAACGCATCGATGGTAAGGACCGCCAGTTGTGCCCTGCAATAAGCCCCGCCGCCGCGCGGAAGGTCAGTAGTTCCAAAACGTGAGGTAGGCCAGCACGCACAAAGCGGCGAGGGCTATCAGAACCATCGCCAGAACTATCCTGAGAGCGAGGTAGCTCTCGGTTCGAGGAAGGGGGGCAGCGTCAGGAGGCTGAATCAGCCGTGCCATCTCGATGCCGATGTTGTCGTGGCCGCCGGCCGCCAGAGCCAGTTCGAGCAGATTGCGGGCGGCGGCTTCCACAGTGAGACCGAGGGTCTCCACGACACTCAGGATATCCTGCTCCGGAATGAATCCCCAGAGGCCGTCGGAACAAAGCAGCAATGTATCGCCGCTGGCGAGGGGGTGCTGTTCGATGTCGATCTCGACCTCGGGTTTTTGGCCCAGGCAGCGGGTTAGCACTGAGGAATCGGGATGGTGCTGAGCCTCTTCCGGGGTAATCAGGTTGCGGCTGAGCATGGCCTGCACGGCGGAGTGGTCGGTGGTGAGGCGGTGCAGGCGACCGGAGCGCGCAAGGTAGGCGCGGCTGTCGCCGATGTGGCCGATCCAGGCCTGGGTTCCGTCGTCCCCCTGTTGCACCAGTGCCAGCACCACTGTTGAGCCCATGTGCGGGTGTGGCGAATCGGGCGCTTGGGCAGCCGCAAAGATGCTCGCGTTTGCATGCGCCGCCGCCGCGCGAATGGCGGTGCCGACCGGGTAATCGCGCGGCAGGG
>JBAVYF010000047.1:0-1891 GCA_049698655.1 Occallatibacter sp.
CGGTGGCCAGTGGCGAGCGGGACGCCGCGCAAAATCGCGCCGCCAGCCACAACTACTTCCTGCTGGAGAAATTCGAGGCCGGCGTGGCCCTGCGCGGGACCGAGGTCAAATCCATCCGCGAGGGCAAGGCCAACCTCAAAGATTCCTACGGCCTCATCCAGAACGGCGAGGCGTTTCTGCTCAACCTGCATATCGGTCCTTACTCCCACGGCAATATGGCCAACCACGACTCCACGCGCACGCGCAAGCTGCTGCTGCACCGGGATGAGGTTCGCAAGCTACTCTCCAAGACGCAGAGCAAGGGCCACACGCTCATCCCCACCCGGCTTTACTTCCGCAACGGGCGAGTGAAGTGCGAACTGGCCGTGGCCAAGGGCAAGCAGGACTGGGACAAGCGCGAGACCGAACGCCGCCGCGAGGCCGACCGCGACGCCCGCGCCGCCGTGAACGCCAGCAAACACAAGATGGGGCGGTAGCGCGGTTCTTAGTGCCTTTAGCGAATCACTTCAACTTCGATGTCGAGCGGGAGTTTCTTCCAAACCCGGTCCGTCGTGTAGACGGTGGCCTTGCGCTGAATCGCCAGAGCCAAGCAAGCCCGGTCGCCCAAGGACAATCCGAAGGGCCGCGTGATCCCGATCAACTCCGCCGCGATGCGGGCCTGTTCTTCGTCAAAAAAACACACCTCAAGCCCCATGCTCCGGGCACGATTCCAGGCATGGTCGGCGGCCCGTCCATCCAGCAGCAGCTTGGTATGAATCTCAGTTAGATTCACCGTGCTGAGCAAGCCGCCTTGCAACAGATCGATAACTGCTTCTCCTCCCGGCTCGCTGAAGATCACCGCCAGCACCGCGGAGGAGTCAAGAACGGCGATCTCAGCCAAGTGAAGCCCCATTCCTCAAACGCGTCTGGTATAACTCGCGATCGCGCTCCATCTCCTCTTCTTCGCGGCGGGCTTCTTCGCGGCGCTCCGCGATCAGCTCATCAGACATCAACATTCCACTTGGCGGGATAATCTTCTTGAACTCCTCCTGAATGCGGCGGATGCGGGCACGGTGCGACTCAATGCGCAGCACACCATCTTCCACATCCATCAAAACCGTCTCCCCGGTCTCGATCCCCATTTGCTGGCGGAGTGCGGCCGGAATTACGATACGGCCATTCTGGTTGATTTTGCTTCTGACAGATTGCGGTTTCGTGACAACTGATTCCATAATGACACCTGTTATAATTATGTCATGTTGCTATATGCGTGTCAATATCTATAGCAATGTCATTTCATCTAGTCCCTGTCCGCTGTAAACTATTTCCATGCGGGCCCAACTTTCTTTTGCTCTCCTCTCCCAAATCGATACCGAACTATTAGCCGTTTTGGCCGCCGACACCCAAACCGGCAAAGGCCCCGACGCCAAGCCCCAGCCCGTGTTGCTGACCGCCGATGTTGCTGTTTTGGCCGCGGCGAAGGCCGTGCTTGCCAGCGGCGAGTTCAAGGCCGGCGCCAATGAGACAACGCTGCTGCACGCCCCGGCGGGTCTGGCCGCAAAGCGGCTGCTGCTGGTTGGCCTGGGCAAGCAGGTGAAGGCCACGGCTCACGGCGTGCGCTCAGCCGCCGGAACTGCCGTCCGCTTTATCAAGCCGCGCGGCATCCGGGAGCTGGCTCTTGCCCTGCCTGAAAGCGACCCAAAAATGTTGCCCCACACGGCAAGTGTGCGCGCCGCCGTTGAGGGGGCGTTGGTGGGCGACTTCGACCCCGACACCTATCGCAGCGACCGCAAGGATCAGAGCGTGGAGTCGTTCACGCTGGCCGCGCCCGCCGGTGCCGACAAGCCCGCGCTGGAGGCTGCCTTCGCCGAGGGCGTCATTCTGGGCGAGAGCCAGAACTTCACCCGTTCGC
>JBAVYF010000048.1:0-5431 GCA_049698655.1 Occallatibacter sp.
GTTCCAGATTGCTCGTGCCATGGGCTGTTCCAGTCACATCCGTATCTACCCTCTGTCGGCCCAAAAGCGGCTCCGGCGAGGGTAACGGATACGACAATAGCAGAGATTCGCCGGCATGGCGAGTACAGTTGCGTTAGGAACACCCGGAAGTCTCTATTTGGCCTCGGCAATCTTGTCGATGTGGACGCTCTTCTTGCCCGCATCCGTGGTGGCCGTGATGGTCACGTGGTCACCATAGAATTCCTTCACCACATCGGGGTTGTCGATGGTCCAGACCTCCTTTTTGGCCTCGTCCACAAACACCGGGGCCGCGCCGCCCTTGATGCACTTCTTCACGCAATCTTTTCCTGTCCCGGTGTGCTTGGCGCCACACATCGAGTCGGAGACCCAACCGTTGATTTTGGTGGGATGCACAGCGCCAACCGCAATCGCGGTCAGGCCAAAAACGACTATCAGCAAGGAGACAACACGATTCATAGAAACCTCCAGGGGAATTGAGGGCTCACGAACAATTCTTATTTTGCTCCCGTCCGCCGGAATTCGGCAAGGGCTTTTTATCAGGGTTTCGGCGGGTAAAAATACTGGCCGTGCGCCTCCTGCCGGGCCGGCAGGCTGTTGCGCCGCGCTTCCACGTTCTTCAGCACCGCCTCGTAGCGCTGCGCGGCGGCCGAAAAACGGTTCACCAACTCCGCCGTCTTCATAAGGAACCCTGGATTCTTCTCCCGGATGCCGTCCAGAATATGCGCAAACTTGGCCAGCATGAAAAACCCCTCGGCGTTGCAATCCACAAACAGTTCCGCCGAAACCGCCCCATGCAGCACCATCGCCGCCGCCATCTCCCAATAGGTGAGCACCTGGCGCAGCCACGCGTTGTGCGGGTCGGCGGGATTCTCCGCCACGGCAAAAAATTCCTCGGCCGTGGCCGGCCAGAACTCGCCGGTCATCCACGCGCGCGCCTGGCGCATCACCGTTTCGGTGCGCAATTCATACAGTCTGAGAATGATTTCGGCATCCGCCGGGGTTGCGAGCATTCGTTCCATCAGGGTTTCTCCGATGACTCATACTACCGGATTCAGGTAAAGATTACCGTGGAGCTGCTTTCCGGCGTGCCGGCGAGACCGCGACCGGAGCTGCTCACCGCGCCTGCTGCTACGCCTTCTTGCCGCTCTTCTTCGCGTTTTTCTTTGTAGCTGGCTTTGCTGTCGTCTTCGCAGCCGACTTCTCCACCACCGGCCCATGTGTCTCAGCCGTCGGCAGCGGCGGCGCATCCCCAATCCGCTTCGAGTAACTGCACACCACGGCGCTCTCCACCGGCGCGGCACCCTTCCCAGAACCATTTCCAGCCCGCTTCTTGGGCACAACTTCCTCTTCGGCCGCCCTCTTCTTATTCGGACACTCCAGATAGACGCCCGAACGCAACGTCTTCTCCACCAGATAAGAACTGCCGCACTCCGGGCACTTCTCCGCCACCGGCTTGTTATTCGAGGTAAAGTCGCACTTCGGATAGTTAGTACAACCCCAGAAGATATTGCCCCTCCGCGCCTTGCGCTCGGCCAGGTCGCCCACGCCGCACTTGGGACACTTCAAGCCTTCAATCAAATTCTGCTTCACATACTTGCACTTGGGATAGCCGGAGCAGGAGACAAACTCGCCATAACTCCCCTGGCGCAGCACCAAAGGCTTTCCGCACAGCGGGCAGCTTTCGCCCGTAGGCTGTGGAGCGGCCACCTTCTGCTGCTGCTTGCTGCTTAGCTTGCGGAAGGTCTTGCAGGGCGGATCCTCATTGAACCCCGGACAGGACATGAACATCCCGAACGGCCCGCGCCGCAGCACCATCACCCTCCCGCAGTTATCGCAGTACTCTTCGGTCTCGCCCGCCTCCTGCGCCTCGGGCGTGTTCATATCCGGCTTGCCCGCCGTGTTCTCCTTGGTAAATGTACAGCTCGACTTATCCTTCTTGTTATAAGCCGAGCAGGCATAGAAGCTGCCGAACTTGCCCCACTTCAGAAGCAGCGGCGACCCGCATAAGTCGCACTTTTCATCCGTCTTCTTCTCCATGCGCTTGATATCTTCCATCTTCTCGCCGGCGTCCTTTAACTCCTCCTCAAAGTAGCCGTAGAAGCCGTTCAGCAGATCGGTCCACTTCTCCGTGCCCTCTTCAATCTCGTCCAGCTCCTCTTCCAGCTTGGCCGTGTATGCTACGTCGAAGATATACGGAAAATTCTTGACTAATAGGTCGCAGACCACCATCCCAATCTCGGTGGGATAAAACCGGCCGCTGTGTTTGGTCACATATTCTCGATCCTGGATGGTGTTGATGATCGACGCATACGTCGAAGGCCGCCCAATTCCCTTCTCCTCCAGCACCTTGACCAGCGAAGCTTCGTTGTAACGTGGAGGCGGTTGCGTTAAATGCTGCTCGTTCTCCAGCTCATTCAGCTCCAGCCGCTTCACGTTGTCCAGATTCGGCAGCTTGTTGGCTGCCTCGTCATCGTCGTCCTTCTTATCTTCCAAAACCTCGTAGACCTTTAGGAACCCGTCAAACCGCACCACCGAGCCGCTCAGCCGGAAGTCATAAGTCTTCCCGGTATTCGGGCTAACTGCGGCAATCTTCGCCGTGGTCACGTCAAAGACGGCCGGCGTCATCTGCGAAGCCACAAACCGCTGCCAGACGAGACGATAGAGCTTCAGTTGTTCCTCAGTCAGATAGCGCGCAATCGATTCCGGCGTCCGAGAAGCATCGGTGGGCCTGATCGCTTCGTGCGCGTCCTGCGCCGCCTTCTTGCCTTTGTACACATTCGGCGTCGCCGGCAGGTACTTCGTTCCCAATTGCTTGCCGATCCACTCCCGCGCCCCCTGGATCGCTTCTGGCGCTACGCGCGGCGAGTCCGTCCTCATGTAAGTAATCAGGCCCACCGGACCCTCGGCGCCTATCGCGATGCCTTCATAGAGTCGCTGCGCCACGCCCATCGTCCGCCGAACGTTGAAACCCAGTTTGCTGGCCGCGTCGCGCTGCAATTGGCTGGTGATGAACGGCGCCAGCGGCTTGCGCTGCTTCTCTGTAGCCTGAACCGAAGCCAGTGACCACTGCGCATTCTCGAGCGCCGCCATCACCGCCTTCATCGACCTCTCATCCGGCAGTGCATTGGCGATGAACTGTTCTTTCCCGTCCTTGTCCGTGCCATTCGCAACCCGCGCCGGCTCTCCGTCGATGCCCACAAAGCGTGCCTTAAGCCTGGTCTCCGCCTGCTTCTCCGGGTGGAGCACGGCGTCCAGCGTCCAGTACTCCACCGGCTTGAACGCCCCAATCTCCCGCTCCCGCTCCACGATCAGCCGCACGGCCACCGTCTGCACGCGCCCCGCTGACAAGCCCCGCCGCACTTTATGCCATAGCAGCGGCGAGATCTGGTAACCCACCAGCCGGTCCAGTACGCGGCGAGTCTGTTGCGAGTCCACCAGGTTCTGATCCAGGTCGCGAGCGTGCTGGAAGGCCTCCAGCACCGCCTTCTCCGTAATCTCGTTGAAGGTCACCCGCCGAATCTTTTTCCGTTCCCTGGCCGTCGTTCCCAGTTGCAGCGCCAAATGGTACGCAATCGCCTCGCCCTCGCGGTCCGGGTCAGGCGCCAGATAGATTTCGTCCGCTCTGGCCGCAGCTCGCTTCAACTGCGCCACAACCTTCTCCTTGCCCGGAGACACAATTAGCGTCGGCTCGAAGGTGCGATTCTCCAGCTCCACGCCCAGTTCGTTCTTGGGCAGGTCCATGATGTGCCCCACCGAGGCCAGCACCTCGAAGCCCGCGCCAAGATACTTCTCAATCGTCTTGGCCTTGGCGGGCGACTCGACGATCACCAGTGATTTGCTCATTCCCATCCTTGATTCCAATCCCACTCTATCCTGTCCGTCCTCTTGGACTCGGCTAGGCTCCGTTCTGTTGCGTTCGCAAACAGCCCAAATTCTTCCCGTGCTCCCGGCCGCTTTTCGCCGCCGGGAAAAATCAACCGCGAAAGTTGGACGCTACCACGGAACACCGCCCCATTTCCACTCGCGGCAAATTTTTCCTTCGCTTTTCGTCCCATTTTTGAGATTTAGCCCCTGAAGTTCTGCGGTAGCGTCTGAGTGCGAGCTGCAGCGAGCCACCAGGTCGATTCTTAGGATGTTGTTAACCAGAACGACATTCAGCTTCGCCCTTGCAAAGCAATCAAGCTCGGCTGCCCATTGAGCCCTCCCGCTGGCTTCAGCGCTCGTCCGGCCAATCCGCCAAAATATTCATGGTTTACAGAGAGACTATCATATAAAGTTGACAATACCACACTCAATATGGCATTCTGGCAGGGTCAGAATTCACTTCAAGGCAGGATATCAACCATGGCAAAGATTATCGGCATCGATCTCGGCACCACCAACTCGTGCGTCGCGGTCCTCGAGGGCGGCGAGCCCAAAGTCATTGCAAATGAAGAGGGTGCGCGCACCACGCCCTCCGTTGTCGGCTTCTCCAAGAGCGGCGAGCGGCTGGTGGGCCAGGTGGCCAAGCGCCAGGCTATCACCAACCCGGAAAATACCATCTTCTCCATCAAGCGATTCATGGGCCGCCGTTACAACGAAGTAAGCGACGAGATGAAGATGGTGCCCTTCAAGGTGGTGCAGAAGAGCGACCACGTGGACGTCATTGCCCAGGGCAAGGAGTACACCCCGCCCGAAATCTCGGCCATGATCCTGCAAAAGCTCAAGAAATCCGCCGAAGCCTACCTCGGCGAAACCATCACCGAGGCGGTCATCACCGTTCCTGCCTACTTCAACGACGCCCAGCGCCAGGCCACTAAGGACGCCGGCAAAATCGCCGGCCTCGACGTGAAGCGCATCGTCAACGAGCCCACCGCGGCCGCTCTGGCTTATGGGCTCGACAAAAAGAAGGACGAGACCATTGCCGTCTACGACTTCGGCGGCGGCACCTTTGACATTTCCATTCTTGAAGTCGGCGAAGGGGTCATCGAAGTCAAGTCCACCAACGGCGACACACACCTGGGCGGCGACAATCTCGACCAGCGCATCGTCGACTGGCTGATCGCCGAGTTCAAGCAGGAGCAGGGGCTGGACCTGTCCTCGAAGGGCAACGAAATGGCCCTGCAACGTCTCCGCGACGCCGCCGAGAAGGCCAAAATCGAGCTGTCTACAACCATCGAAACCGAGATCAACCTGCCCTTCGTCACCGCCGACGCCAGCGGCCCCAAGCATCTGGTCCGCAAGCTGACGCGCGCCAAGCTGGAGCAGCTGGTCGAGGACCTGCTCGATCGCTCCCTCGAGCCCTGCAAGAAGGCCATCGCCGACGCCGGCATCTCCATCAGCGACATCGACGAGGTGGTCCTGGTGGGCGGCCAGACGCGCATGCCCAAAATTCAGGAGATGGTTAAAAAATTGTTTGGCCGCGAGCCGC
>JBAVYF010000049.1:0-11278 GCA_049698655.1 Occallatibacter sp.
CTACGTAACTCCGCACCGCGGCGGCGAGGGCGCGGGGCGCGATGCGATCGAGTTCATCCTCGAAGCCAAGGGCATGCTGGAGCAGTGCCTCAAGGCCTCCATCGACGAAAGCAATCCGCTCCCGCCCTCGATGGACATCGGCAAAGGCGGAGAGGACTTGCCGTCCAGGCAATAGTATGGAAACCCAACCAAAACGCTCGGTGGTGCTATTGAGTGGGGGCCTCGACTCGGCTACGGTGCTGGCGATTACCCGCAGTCAGGGCTATGAGCTGTACGCGCTCTCGTTCTCCTACGGCCAGCGGCACGTGATTGAACTCGAAGCAGCCTGCCGTGTCGCCGCCGCAATCGGCGTCGCGGACCACCGCATTGCAAAGATCGACCTGCGCGTCTTCGGCGGCTCGGCGCTGACATCCGAGATCGACGTTCCCAAGGGCCGCAACGCTGATGAGATGAGCCACGGCATTCCCATCACTTACGTCCCAGCGCGCAACACCATCTTCCTCTCGTTTGCGCTGGCCTGGGCGGAGGTGCTTGGTTCAAGCGACATCTTCATCGGCGTCAATGCACTGGATTACTCAGGCTATCCCGATTGCCGCCCAGAGTTCATTGCGGCTTTTGAAAAGATGGCCAATCTGGCGACCAGGGCCGGGGTTGAAAGCCGTCAGGCGCTCAGGATTCACACGCCATTGATCGCCCTCACCAAGGCCCAGATTATTCGCAAGGGAATCGAGTTGGGCGTGGATTACGGCCTGACCAGCAGTTGCTACGATCCGTCGCCCACGGGCGAGCCGTGCGGAGAATGTGATTCCTGCCTGCTCAGATGCAAGGGCTTTCGCGAGAACGGAATCGTGGACCCCCTGACCTATCGGGAAGCGGGAAATCAGGCCATCCGATGAGTTACGCGGTCAAGGAAATCTTCTATACCCTCCAGGGCGAAGGGGCGCAGACAGGCCGCGCGGCCGTCTTCTGCCGCTTTGCCGGATGCAATCTCTGGTCGGGCCGTGAGGCTGACCGGTCGGCTGCGATCTGCCGCTTCTGCGACACGGATTTTGTCGGCGTTGATGGGCCGGGCGGAGGCAGCTTCGATTCGGCTGAGGATTTGGCCGCGGCCATCGCGCAGAAATGGCCCGCAGACTCCGCGCTCGGCAAGCGGTTCGTCGTTTGCACCGGCGGCGAGCCTCTGCTGCAACTGGACTCAAAGCTGATTGCCGCGCTTCACGAGCACGATTTTGAGATTGCCGTCGAGACCAACGGAACGATTGCCGCTCCGGCCGGTTTGGATTGGCTCTGCGTCAGCCCCAAGGCCGGATCCGGGCTGGTGCAGCGCAGTGGCGACGAGCTGAAGCTGGTTTTTCCCCAATTGGGCGCCGATCCGGCGGAGTTCGAGACGCTCTTCTTCCGGCATTTCTTCCTGCAGCCGATGGACGGACCCAGCCGAACCGCCAACACCGAGCTGGCCCTGCTCTACTGCCTCGATCATCCGCAGTGGCGATTGAGCCTGCAAACCCACAAATTTCTTGGCATTCCTTAGGGCATGTTCACACCAACGGGGAGGCTGGCGTAGGCCGGGAAGACCGTCTCGATAAGCGTCGTTCTCAAGGTTTGGCGCAGGTCGGTCGAGGGGTCTGGCTCGGTGTTCGACTTGGGATGGGTCAAGCCGGCAGGCGGCTGCACTCCGCTGTCGGTGGTGTTCACGGCCAGGATGCTCGCGCTCTGGCCATCCTGGTCCACCATCAGCTCCAGCGAGAATCCGGCTTGGTCGCCGTCGTGGTAGATGTAGCGATGGCCGCCCGCCTCGACCACAAAAAAGCCCAGTCCCATCTTCGGCTGCGCGCCGTGCGGGCCTGCCGTATAGGGTGTGGAGAGCTGGCCGGGCTCGGTCACCGGCAGAGTGCCGGTCCACGCCTCTTCGAGAGAGCTGCGTTTGAGCACCACTGCATAAAGAGGGTTGCCCGCGTCTCCTATTAGGAAGCGCGCGTACCTGACTAAGTCCGTGATGGGCGCCTTCAACCCACCATTTGAAGTGGTGATGCCGGTGTCGTAGTTGAACGGCTGCGGAGTGAGCACGGCTCCAGAGCGCATGTAACTGGCCGCCACATGGGCCTCAAGAAAATAAGGCGAGCGGTCGAAGTAGCTCTGAGTCATCCCCAGAGGCTTGAGGATGTTCTTGTCGATATAGACTTCGTAGTCGTCGCCGCTGAGCCGTTCGATGATCTGGCCCAGGAAGACGTAGCCCAGGTTGGAGTAGCTCCAGCGACTGCCGGGCGCGAAGGCGATGTGCGTGTAGGGCAGCATGGCCGCCACCTGCGACCACTTTGTCGGCTCGAAGGGCTGCCAGTCGCAGTTGGCCTGCTGGTCGCAATCCCACGGCCAGGTGGGGTTGCGAAAGCCCGCGCTGTGGCTGAGCAATTGGCGAATGGTGATGGCCTCAATGGGGCCGTAGGCGTCGTGCACCTCGGCCAGTTCCGGCACATAGCGCACCGCCGGGTCGTCGAGCGAGAGCCGGCCGCGGTCGCGCAACTGTAGTATGGCGATGGCCGTGAAGGTCTTGGTAATCGAAGCCCAGTTGTAAGCGGTTTCGGCGTCCACCGGCTGATGGGTCTCGCGGCGCGCCTCGCCAAAGAATCGCTCAGTGGCCGGCCCCGTGCGGTGGACGAAGGCAAATCCTCCGCCTACCACGCCATGCTGCATGAGCGTCGCGTCAAACTGCTTGCCGAACGCTTCCAGATTGCTCGACGCGGCTGTGGGACGAGAGCCCTGGGCAAGGGCAGCGGCGGTCAGCAGGAAAGCGACGGAGGCCAGTGTAAAGGCGCGCATCCAAAGCAGGCGCGGCTTCGGTTTGCGAGTCAACTGCAAGCGGATCGGCATGGGGCCAATCATAAACCGGGTGAGCCGGCAGGCCAAGGCGGCCATGGTGGATGTAACCCCTGCGGATGGCCCTATTGTGGGCCACTGGAGTCGAGCAAACAGGCCAAAGAGCTACATATTGTGCTCCCCGACAGCAAAATGTATCAATCTGCAGCGACGCTCAAGCCCAATGCCGGTTAGAATCGTCTGTACAGTAGGCAGAGCTGCTCCCACCGGCTGCCTGCGCTGCCTTTCGGCCTTCGAACGTGGATTTTTTCACCCTCCTGTTAGGCTGAAGAGGCATGGAATTCCCAGGATGATGACAAGAAAACTAAGTTTGCTTCCCCTTGGTCTCGTGTTTGCCGCCGCAATTGCTCTTGTGCTGCCGGCCATGAACGCCCGTGCCCAGAGTGGCCCGGAAGGCGCCGTTCCGGCCAGTCCAGCGAAGGGTGTCCCGACGCAGGAAAGCCCCGCCAAGACGCCGGTCGCCAGCCCAATCCAGGTTGCACCGGCAAAGGCCGCCGCGCCGTCCAAAGCTGCCGAGACTGCCGCGCCGCCGCCGGACCGCGCCAAGGCATACTATCACTTCGCGTTGGCCGGCAACTACGAAGAGGAGGCCGTCACCGAGGGTCGCCCGGAGTTCGCAACGCAGGCCATCGAGGAGTACAAGATGGCGCTGAACGCCGACCCGGCTTCGCCGCAGTTGAACAACGCGCTGGCCAACCTGTACTTCCGCACCGGCCATGTGCGCGAGGCGGAGAGCACCGCGCGGGGGCTGCTCAAAAACGCGCCCGACGACATCGACTCGCACAAGCTGCTGGGGCGCATCTACCTGCGCTCGCTGAGCGAAGGGCAAAACGCTCCATCCTCGACCTCGCCCACCGGCAGCGTGCTGGACCTGGCGATTGCCGAATTCGAGAAGATTGTCGCGCTTGAGCCCAAAAGCGTAGAGAATCGCTTGGTCCTGGGCCAGCTCTATACCGTCAAGCACGACACGAAGAAGGCCATGGAGCAGTTCAGGATTGCGCAAACCATGGATCCCGATTCCGAAGAAGTGGTGCTGAACCTGGCCCGCCTGTATGCCGAGAGCGGCGACATGGAACATGCCGTCAAGGTGATCGAGTCGGTTCCGGTGAACGACCGGACGGCCAAGATGGAGGATGCGCTGGGCGCGGCCTATGAGCAGTTGAAGCGGGCCAAGGACTCCATCGCCGCCTATCAGCGCGCCGCCGGCATGGAGCCGGAAGACGTGCGCACGCTGGAAGCGTTGGCTCAGGCGCTGCTCAACGACAATCAGCTCGACGAGGCGCTCAAGCAATACAGGCTGCTGTCCGACGCCGACCCGGAGAATGCAGGCGCCCTGGTTCATATCGGCGAGATTCAGCGCCGCCAGGGAAAGTATGAGGATGCGCTGGCCACCATCCGCAAAGCGCGCATGAAGGAGCCCGCCAATCTGGAAGCCGGCTACAACGAGGGGCTGCTGCTGGATGTGCTGGGCCGCTTCGACGAATCCGCGAAGGTCTTCGATAAGATGGTGGACCTGACCTCGCACGCCAACGGCGCTTACACCGCCGAGGAGAAGAACAATCGCGGCATATTCCTGGAGCGGCTGGGGTCGGTCTATCACGAGCAGAACAAGATCGCCGAGGCCATTGCCGCCTACCAAAAACTCATCGACATGGGCAGCGAAACGGCGGTGCGCGGCTATCAGTTCCAGGTGGACACCTGGCGCGACGCCAAGCAGTTCGACAAAGCGGTCGAGGTCTCGCGCAAGGCCGTCGAGACCAATCCCAAGGATCGCGACCTGAAGCTGATGCTGGCAGCGGAGATGGGCGACCTGGACAAGACCGACGAAGGGCTGGCGATGGCCAAAGGGCTGCTGGCTAACACCGCCGACGATCGCCAGGTCTGGCTCGCAATGGGCCAGATGAACGTCCGCGCGCGCCGCTGGAAGGAAGCCGATGATGCCTTCAACAAGGCCGAAGCGCTGACCTCCAAAAAGGAAGACCGCTCTTATCTGCTCTTTCTCCGCGGAGAACTGGCTGAGCGGCAAAAACACTTCGAGCCGGCCGAACAGTTCTTTCGTCAGGCGCTGGAGCTGGAGCCTGAAAGCGCCTTGACCCTCAACTACCTGGGCTACATGATGGCTGACAAGGGCAAGCAGTTGCCCGAGGCTCTCAGGCTGATTCGCAAGGCCGTGGAGCTGGAACCGATGAACGGCGCTTACCTGGACTCGCTGGGCTGGGCGTACTTCAAGATGGGAGAGTACGAACTGGCCGAGGAGAATCTGCGCCAGGCTGTCGAGCGCGATCAGACCGACCCCACGGTCCACGACCACCTGGGCGATCTCTATGAGAAGACCGGCCGCACCCGCCTGGCCGCTGCGCAGTGGGAGCTTTCGCTGGCGCAGTTCGCCAAGTCGGCCGCGGTCGACGTGGAGCAGGCCGAAGTGTCCAAGGTGCAAAAGAAATTGGAATCCGCCCGCGTCAGGCTAGCCCGGCAGGAGAGCGCTGTCGGCCTCACCAAGCAGGAGTAGGGCGCGGCGGGTGGCCTTCCTAGGCGGGTCCGAAGGCCCTATGCGAGACTTTGGATTGGAGATTTAGTCGCGAAATCGGCGGCCTTTTTTCACCGAGAAGACCGCCGTTCTGTTGATTCCCCGCTCTACGCCCGTCCTGCAACCGCCCTATTTGTTTTCTTTCGCTGCCGCGTCAATGTAAAAATCCACGTTGCTCTTGTCCACCAGCGAAGTGCCGGTATCCACAAACACCGGGTAGGGCGCGAAAGCGTTCGCGCTATAATCCTTGCCCAGTTGCCTGGGCGGAGCATGGAAGACTTCATCGAGCGCCTTCAGGCCGACGTAGCCCATGGTGAAGGGCTTCTGTACGATCGTTGAATCGATGCTCCCAGCCTTGATGCCATCCAGCGTATCGGGATTCACGTCCCAGGCAACGAGCAGACGGTCGGTCGCGTGCGACCTCTTGAGCGCATCGGCGACCGCCTTGCTCGACGCCGATTCAAGGCTGACAAAGGCATCTACCTTCTTGTCGCCGGTCAGAGCCATCGATTCCATTGTCCAATCGAAGGCCTTGCGCGTATCGCCCTTGATGTCCACCACGTCCACGATATGAATATCGGGCCGTGTGGCAAAGATTTCCTTGAACCCCTTGAGTCGCTCCTCGGTGTTGGCCTGATCGGCAAGCGTGAAGAAGACCACATTGCCCTTGCCTCCCAGTTTCTGGCTGACGCGCTGTCCTCCCAGCCGTCCGGCGACCACGTTGTTGGTCCCGATAAAGTAGAGCCTGCGGCTTCCGGGCGCATCCGAATCCATGGTGATGACCGGAATGCCTGCGCTAATGGCCGCGTCGATCTCCGGCTGCAGAATCGCAACGTCGGCCACGGAGATCAGTATCCCCGACGGTTTGGCCGCGATCGCCGTGTGCAGCGCGGCTAGCTCGGCCTGCGGATCATGGCCGTCCGGTCCCTCCACCCTGGCTGTCACCTTGTACTGTGCCGCGGCCTTGTTGAATCCCGCCGCCGCCGTCTGCCAGTAAGGCAGAGCCCGGTCTGAGGCAATCAGGTAATAGACCTCTTTGGTCGAGTGCCGGCTGCACCCCGATATGGACAGAATTGCCAGCGCCAGCACGGTCAACGCAACATTCTTGATCGTTTTCATGCTTGCCTCCCGGTTGAGACGTGAAATACCCGTGGGGCGTGCGGGATTTCGTCCCCGCGTCAACCCCATCAAAAATCCGGAAAAATTATACGCCCGCAACATATGCAGAGTCCAACGCGCTGCTGTATGAGGGACTCTATAGCCAGCACAGAACGCCTCTCGGCGCAAAATCAGTTTCTTTCAGCGCAAGATTCCCGATTGCGGTATAACCGGACTGGAAGTGCAAAATGCAAAGCGCAGGTTGTGAATGGTCCGCTCTGCCGAGTAAAGTGTGGAGCAAAGAGTGTGAATCCCAAAGTGTGAATCGATGACGGACTCGGAGACCAAACCGCCCGTTGCTCTGCCGGCGGGGATTGCCGTCCGCGCGGAAGGCGAACTCACCCGTCGCGCGCACCCGGAACCGTTGCACCCCTACCGCACGCCGTTTGCCCGTGACTCGGCCCGCATCCTGCATGCGCGCTCTTTTCGCCGCCTGGCCGGCAAGACGCAGGTCTTCGGCCGCCTGCCAGAAGATTCCCCTTCGGACCACTTCCGCAGCCGCCTCACTCATACCCTTGAGGTTACCCAGATTGCTCGCACTGTGGCCCGCGCGCTGGGACTGAACGAGGAGTTGGCCGAGGCGCTGGCGCTGGCGCATGACATCGGCCATCCGCCCTTCGGCCACGCCGGGGAAAAGGCACTCGATGAGTGCCTGCGCGGATTTGGCCTGGGCTTCGACCACAATCTGCACGCCCTGCGCATCGTCACCTGGTTTGAAGAGCGCTACGCGGGCTTTCGCGGGCTGAATTTGACGCTGGGGGTGCGCGAGGGCATCGTCAAACACTCCCGCGACTACTCCGCCGGCACGCACCCGGAGCTGGCCGAGTACTTCCTCGATCAGTTCCCTCCCCTCGAAGCCCAACTCATCGATCTGGCCGACGAGATCGCCTACCTGACCGCCGACCTGGACGACGGTCTCGACTCGGGCATCCTCGCGCTCCAGCAGGTGCGCGAGGAAGTGGCCCTCTTTCGCGGCTTCCACGACGCGGTGCTGCGCGATTATCACGCCGCTCCGCCCAAGCTGGCCGCGTATGAGACTCTCAAGCGCGTCCTCAACGCGCTGGTCACGGATTTGATGGAAGAGGTGCGCAGGCAGGTCTCCGCGCTGGGCGCGACAACATTAGACGAGATTCGCCGCGCTCCCCATCGGCTGGCGGCGCTCAGCCCGGAGATGGAAGCCGCTCGCATTGCCGTCAAGAAGTTTCTCTACGCCAACCTTTACGAATCCCCCGGCATGGAGGAGGAGCACGCGAACGCCGCCGAAATCATCCGGGAATTGTTTGCGGCGCTCATCAATGACCCCGGCCTGCTGCCCGAAGACCACCAGACGCAGATTCCCGCCCAGGGCCTGGCTCGCACCGTCGCCGACTACATCGCCGGCATGACCGACAGCTACGTCGAGCAGGCGTGGAAGCGCTACTGCGGACGATAGTTTTGGGCTTGCGGGCAGGTTTTCCGCTGCGGCCGAACCCGGCAAACCGTAGTATCCCCCAGCGGCTGTGGCGGACGACGCCATGCTGCCGGTTGTACTCTTGTAGATGTGAGAACCTCCCTGACGAAAACCTGCATTCGGCTGGCTGCGGTGTCGCTGAGCGCGGCTTTGGCCATGCTCTTCACTTCGGGCCTGCTGCCGGCGCAAACCGCGCCGGAGAAGGCCGCACCGCTCGCCGGACCGCCCACGGGCGGCGGATTCTTTCCGTTGAGCGAAGTGCATCGCGGGCTGACCGGCACGGCCTGGACGGTCTTCACCGGGAGCCAGCCGGAGCCGATGCAGGTGGAGATTCTGGGCGTGCTGAGGGGGGCGCGCGGCCCTGGCCACGACATGATCCTGGCCCAGTTGCACGGGGCAAAGCCGGAGTACACGGGAGTGGTGGCCGGGATGAGCGGCAGCCCGGTCTATATCGGCAACCGGCTGCTGGGCGCGCTCTCGTTCCGCATCGGCCAGTTCAGTAAGGATCCCATCGCCGGCATCACGCCCATCGAACAGATGCTCGAAGTGCGGGATCTGCCGATTGACGGAGATCAGAGAACAGAGATCAGAGAACAGAGATCAGTGGTCAGTGATCAGTTTCCCCTGGTGCCTAACCAGGAGAATGTGCAGGCCATGGAGACGCCGCTGGTAATGGCCGGATTCAGCCCCGAGGCGATTCGGCTGTGGCAGCAGAAGATGGCTGGAACGGGCCTGGAAACCGTTGCGGCCGGAGGAATGAGCGGAACATCCGATGCGGAGACAGAGCCATCGGCTGCCGCGATTGCCGGCGTCGTGCCCGGCTCCGCGGTGAGCGCGCAACTGGTGCGCGGCGACCTGGAGATTGCCGCCACCTGCACGGTGACCTGGATCGATGCGAAGCAGTTGCTGGCCTGCGGCCATTCCATCGCGCAGGCCGGACCGGTTTCGCTGCCCATGACGACGGACGAGGTGGTGGCCACGTTGGCCTCGCCCTTGAATGCCTTCAAGATCGTGAATACCGGCGCGACCATCGGCGCCTTCAGCGAGGACCGCGATGCGGCCCTTCTCGGCGTCTTCGGGGCAAGGGCTCGGATGATCCCGGTGCACATCCGGGTCCACGGGACGGGACGCGAAGCCAGTTCGCAAAATGCGGATCGCAAGATCAACGTCGAAATTCTTGACCTGCCCTCGCTGACTCCGCAGGCGATGATGGTGGTCCTGTTTCAATCGCTGCTGCAAACCAATGACAGCACGGCGGAGACCAGCTATCACCTCACCGGGAGCATCGACTTGGACGGTTACCCGCCATCTCCCCTTGAGCTGTGGGCCTCGGCCAGCGACTCGATGCCTGCGCCCATGGCGGCGGCGCTCGGGGCCGCGGGGCAGTTTGCACGGCTCTACTCGAATGGAACCAGGGCTGCCGCGGTGCGCTCGGTCAATCTTGATGTGGAGGCCATTCCGCGCCGGGTCGAGGTGGAGTTGGAGGCGGCGCGGCTGGTTTCAAATAGCATGGTCCACGCCGGCGACACGGTGGTGGTGGAGGCGACGCTGCGGCCGTGGCGGCAGGCGGCGCGCAATGTGCGAATTGCGGTGAAGCTGCCGGCCCGCCTGGAAGCGGGCAACCTCCGGCTGCTCGTCTCGGATGCCGGTACGCTGGACCGGACGCTGGACCAGCTACGCCAGCAGAGCCACCCGGCCGGCCTGGACGCGGCGCTGGCCCAGGCGCGGAGGCAGCACGCGGCGGATCGCATCTACGTGAGCCTTCTGGTGCCGGAGACGCAGGCGGGCATGGAGGGCCAAACCCTCGTAAGTCTTCCACTTTCAGTGGCTAACACGCTGGAGCCGCTGCGCGCTTCTCAGGATGCCAGCCTGAACGGTGAGTCGGCGGAGTTGGAAGCCGACGCGCCCGCCGGAGGAGTGTTGAGCGGTTTTGAGGTGCTAAACCTTCGCGTGGAGCCGGGCGGAGGGTTAAACTAGAGGAGGCGGAGAGGTTTTTCCCCGCCGGCGTTCAGGGTGGCCCCCCCAGTTCGATCTGCCCTGTTTTCTATCCCCTCAACGAGGATCCTGAGCTGACCATGAATCAAATTCAAGGACTTGCAGCGCACGCGGCAGGAGCTGAGCTACTGTCGTTCAAATACGACCCCGGCGAGTTGGGCCTTTACGAGGTGGAGATCGCGATTACCTACTGCGGAATCTGCCACAGCGACCTGCATTTGATCGCAAACGACTGGGGAATCAGCCTGTACCCGTTCATTCCCGGCCACGAGGTTGTGGGAACAGTGAGAGCAGTGGGCGCCGAGGTGCTCTCGCTCGAGGTGGGCCAGCGCGTGGGCCTGGGCTGGCAGTCGAACTCCTGTGGCGTGTGCGAGTGGTGCAGCCGGGGGCTGGAGAACCTTTGCCCGGCCTCGGAGGGAACCTGCGTCCACCGGAACGGCGGCTATGCGGATCGGGTGCGCGCCAATGCGCGCTTTGTGATTCCGATTCCCGAGGCTCTGGAGAGCGAGCAGGCTGCGCCTTTGCTATGTGGCGGCATTACCGTCTATAACCCGCTGCGCACCCATGGCGTCAACCCGTCGTCGCGGGTGGGGGTTGTGGGCATCGGCGGGCTGGGACACCTGGCCATCCAGTTTGCGCGGGCCTTCGGCGCGGAGGTGACTGCGTTTTCCACCTCGGCCGAAAAGGAAGAAGAGGTGCGAGCCCTGGGAGCGCACAACTTTGTGAACAGCCGCGAGTCCAAGGCGCTGAGGGAAGCGGCCGGGACGCAGGACTTTATTTTGTTCACCGCCAACGCCGATCAGGATTGGGGAGCCTATGTGCAAGCTCTGCGGCCTACCGGGACACTGTGCTTTGTGGGGGTTCCTCCGTCGCCGGTGAGCGTGCATGCGTTTCCGCTCATCAGCGGCCAGCGCTCCATCAGCGGCAGCCCGATCGGAAGCCCTTACTTGCTGAAGGAGATGCTGGACGTGGCTGCGCGCCACAATGTGAAGGCCATGACAGAATCCTTCCCCATGGCCCAGGCCAACACAGCCATCGAGAAGGTGAAGAAGAACAAGGTGCGCTACCGGGCGGTGCTGGCCAATTGAGGAGCTGGCGAAAACCGTGCCCTTCATTTTGCCGCTTCAATTCAAATGCGTCTGCCCTGGGCGGAGTCCTTTGTCGGCTCCGCGCACCCACGCCGTTGTGCGACAATCCTCAACAGACCAATTTTCCTATGCGATTTTTCCGTAATTTTTTGCTGGGTGCCGGGGTATCGGTTTTGGGTGCTGTTC
>JBAVYF010000050.1:0-4421 GCA_049698655.1 Occallatibacter sp.
GTCCACGACGATGTGATCCAGAATCAGGTCGTCAAAGGAGTCCAGCTTGGAGAGCCGATGCCAGGATGCGCCTCCATCCACGGACTCGTAGAGCCAACTGTTGGTGGCCCCGAGATACAAATGATGGGGCTGGCCGGGAACGGCCGCAAAGGCGCGCGCATCGCCGCCCATGGGGCCAATCGCGCTCCAGAGTGCCTGTGCGGTCAACTCGGGAGTTGCAAACGCAAACAGGACCAGAAGTGAGACCTGGGCAAATAGTCCGGACCGGAAGGAAAAATCAAGGCAGATTCGCGGACAATTCATGCAGACAAGAAACTCCCTAAGCTCATATGAAGAGTATACAAAGAATACAGAAACGCCTGTTCCAGGCGCACTATGGCTCAATGCAAATCAAAGAGGCTGACCGGAAAGCCGATCAGCCTCGATTGATTGCGAACAAAATGATCCTCTCCTTCGTGGCGAACCCGAAGGCCCGCCGCGCCGGATAGTGAACGGACTAGTTGGCGGCCGCTGGTTTCGCGGCCTTCTTGTGCGCGGCCTTGGCTGTCAGGGCCTTGCGCGGCTGCGCCTTCACCATGGTCTCGTCCACAGGAGTGGTTCCCTGCACGTCGGCCGCGAAGTTCGCGCCGGCGGGCACCAAATAAGTCTCCACTTCCTGGGCGTCTGTGGCGCCGGTGGCCACGCTGATGCGCGATGCGTCAATGCCCTTATCCGTTACCAGATAGTCCTTGACGTTGACGGCGCGATCGGCCGCGGGATCATCAACCTTCGCATGCTTGTGCTTCAGCGCGAACGTTGCTTCCTTCGCGGTCTTGGCCCGCTCCTTGGCATTCGCTTCGCCAACGATTACGAGCTTGGCATCCGGCGCCTGCTGCAGGCTGAGAGCGATTCCGTCCAGAGCCGCCTTGCCTTCGTTATCCACGCGGTCCGGACGCTTCGGGTCGCCGGCGAAGCTGATCGTTGCCAGCGCCTGGGTGTGCGGAACCGGAGGCACATACGGGGCCGTGATGGTCACGCTGGTGCTTGCGGTTGCCGTCTGATTCTTGTCGTCGGTCACGTTGCAGGTAATCCCCACCTCGCCCGTCGGCGCGCCGGCCGAGGAGAAAGCTGCCGTGGCGCCGCTGCCGTTGATGGTGCCGGCGGCTGCCGAGAAGCTGTAGGTCAAAGGACGGTTCTGCGGGCTGACACCGACCGCGGTCACTGTGCTGCCGTCGCCCGGCTTGAGATTGCTCGGGCTGGCCGAACAACTGATGGTCGGCGGCTCAAACTGCTTCACGGTAAAGCTGGCTGAGGCTTCCGCCGACTGACCTGGCTTCAAGCCTTCCTTGCCCTTCTTGCCTTCCTTCACTTCCGCCTTCACCGTATAGCTGCCCGGCGCAAGCGTCGTGGTGGCCACCGTGGCCGTCGTTCCGGCGCCAGTAACACCAGTTCCCGACCAGTTGTAAAGCACATTCGTATTCTTATTGGGGTCCACCGATCCGGCGGTGGCGGTCGCTGTTACTGGCTCACCGGGGAATACGGCCGGTGGGGTTGCTGTGGCCGACAGCGTGATCGGCGGAGCCTTCTTGCATCCCATGGGCGCAAAGACTAAACACGCCGAAGCCAGAACCAGACAAACAGAATTCAAATTTCGCGAGTACATGTGATTCTCCTCCACATTCAGGTTGAAAACATTGATGAAGTGGTTTGCTTATGCGCGCCATTTCCGGACTACGACTTACTGAGCATCCTGAAAACAAGCATGTGACAGGACTCAATACGGAATCATAGTAACATAGCAGTCCCTCGGGGTCCGTTCAATTGAGGACATGTAATGGACATGTTTTTTGTTCGGAAAATTCGCGCATGATCCAGCGGAACAAAGGCTCCCTGGGGCGAAAAATACGAGAAAGAAGGCGTAAAACGGAAGAGGTCGGCCGGCAAGCCGGCCAACCTCATAGAATTACTTAAGGAATCCCTCAACCGAGTGCGTATCCGGCCCCCATCGTTGTATGTGAGGGGGCCGGACGATTGGTTTTACCGTCGAAAAAGGCCGATTGGCCTACTTATTCACGGGCGGAATAGGCTTCTTCTTCACGGGCGGAACGGGCTTTTTAACCGCGCCGCCAGCGGCCTTCTTGCCGGACGTCAGATTCCGTTGGTCCAGAAGAGTCAGTGAATCGGCTGCGTTGAACGGGTACAGGCGCACCGATTCTTGGCCCGTGGTGCTCAGGGTGACGTCTACACGGCGGTTTTGAGCCAGGACAATGACGCCCAGCTCGTGGAGAACCTTCCCCCGCTCCGCGTCGCTCAGGTCCGGGTTCTGTTCGACCAGCTCTTTCACCTGGTCGGCGCTGAGTTCTTCCTCTTTGCCAAGGCCACGCGTTTCAATGCTGGCTTCGGGAACACCCTGTTCAACCAGGAACTGCTTTGTGCGAGCGACACGGCGTTCGGAAAGCGCCTGGTTGTACTCGACTGATGCGCGCACATCCGTATGTCCGGTCAGGGTCAGGTGAGCATCCGGTTTGAATGTGAGGTAGCTCTTGAAGTCCGTCGCGAGGGTGGTCAGAGTTCCCTCCTGACTGGCCACCAGGCCGCCTTTGGGTTTCCCAATCCTGGGTTGATCGGTCGGGAAAAAGATACTGTGCAGCGTCAGGCGAGCCTCGAGTCGCTTTACCTCTGGTGATTCGACGGGAGCCACATACGGAACCGTGATGGTCACGCTGGTGTTGGCGGTGGCCGTCTGTCCCTTGTCATCGCTCACCGTGCAGGTGATGCCCACCGTCCCGGCAGGAGCACCGGTCGAGGAGAAAGTTGCCGTGGCGCCGCTGCCGCTGATGGCGCCGACAGCTGTCGCGAAGATGTAGGTCAGCGGGCGGTTCTGCGGGCTCACGCCAATCGCGGTGATCGTGCTGGTCTCGCCCGGCTTGATGGTGCCGGGGTTGGCCGAGCAATTGATAGTCGGCGGCTCGAAGGGCTTCACTGTAAAGCTGGTCGAGGCACTGGCAGATTCCCAGGGCTTGAGGCCTTCCTTGCCGGCCTGGCCTTCCTTCACGCCGCAATTCACGGTGTAGGAGCCCGCGGCCAGCGATCCGGTAGCCACAGAGGCCGTCGTACCGCTGCCCGTCACTCCGCTGCCGCTCCACGTATAAACCGCGTTCAGCTTGGGATTCAAACCGCCGGCTGTCGATGTCACTGTGACCGGGTCGCCTGGAAAGACCGTAACCGGACTCGCCGAACAGGCCAGGGTCACAGGCTCAGGCGGCGCAAGGGAGCCAAGATGCAACACGGCTCCGGTGCTCAGACGAAGTGCATTGATGTTGATGTTCCCCCCGTTGCTCGCGCCAAAGTCAGGGTCCATATGCTCATAATCGGCCTGGAGGATGCGAATCGCCAGACGATGGTGCAACAGCGACGTCTCGTAGTCCAAGCCGCCACCCACGGTCACGTCGGGACCCCAGGAGTTGGGGTTGAAATACGGGCCGTTGACAAGCGCCCCGCCCCCCAACGCATGCACAAACGGCGTGAAATACCTGGTGGGATAGCGGTAGATGATGCCACCAGCCACTGTCGTAAAGCCGTCGTCGTTGCCATGTGTACCAATGTTGGTGCCAGCAACCGCCGTACCCCACTCATGAAAGCCAACTTCCATCTGGGCGCCGACATACCGGTTGAAGTAATACGCCACGCTGAAGAGCCCGCCAAGATTGACGGAATCGTAATTGTAGACGGTGGTTATACCAGATATGGCGGCAGGGACGGGCTGTCTGCCGACACCTGTCACCGGATATGTCGTAACGCTCAGACTCCCATGGGGGTCCAAATAGCTGTAACCCGCAAAGATGTCCCACCTGGACGGGGAGTCGACCGCAGGGGCCTTCGCGGCCGGCTTTGCTGAGTCCTGGGCGCCAAGGGCAAGGGGAATCGATGCCACACACGCCAGGACGAGTAACCGACTTAGAGATTTTGAAACACAAGCGAACATACGTTTTTCCTCCGATATCAAGTTTGAGTGACAACTGGCCTTTGAGTGTTTGATTGACAACTGGCCTTTGAATGACAAATGACCAATTTTGAGTGGCAATTGGCCAAAGCTCCTTGCGAACACAGAGATTCGCCGCGGATGGCTCGATTCTACAATGAGGAAGAAAACCGAGGCATCCTGAAAACAATCATGTGACAGGACTCAATACGGAATCATAGTAACATAACAGTCCCCCGTGGTCAGTTTATTTAAGGACAAGATTTTTGTTCGGGAAATTGGCACATGATCCAGGGAACACAGGCTCCCTGGGGCGAAAAATATAAGAAAGACACACAATAAAACAAGGTTGACCGGATTGCCGGTCAACCTCGAATGATCGCAAGAGGAATCTAGGGCCTGTTAACACTTCTCCGGCGGTGGCGACGGGAGCCAATTTTTCTCAGATCAAGGAGTGAGG
>JBAVYF010000051.1:0-4455 GCA_049698655.1 Occallatibacter sp.
CACTTGGGACAGAGCGAGTCGGTGGTGCGCGGCCAGCCCAGCGGCGGCTTCTCCTTCTGATAGCTCTTCTGCAGCGGCTTGTCGCTCCACTTGGGCGTGAATGAAGGGTTCGGGCTGATGCGATTCAGGCGATCATAGACGACCCACGCGCCCTTGGCCGCGTAGACGACGGCTTTTTCGGCGTACTTGATTGCTTTGGACATTGGTGCAATCTCCTCCAACAAATTTGCTTCCAGCGGCGGGCTATCGCCACGCTCGCCTTTGGACTCCCGAAATGCGGGGGGGAATCCTGGGGGCTGAAAATCCAGTTAACAGCGTAACCTCGGCTCCCCGTCAACCCAAACGTGGAGCAGCGAACGGCGGAATCTATGGCTGAATGGCTGCATGGGCGGGTCGAACGGGCGGGCCAATGAACTCGCCAACCGATGGAAAGGGGCGGTTCGGCTTGCCGAAACTTTGCCGAAATCCTTATGAGAAAGACACTTGACATTCCAGGGTCTTCTCATTTCATCCACAGCAGTTGCAACTCTCGAGCCGGAGTTGCTGATGCTGGGAGGATTGCCTTTATTGCTGGCGATGATGCGGCGCAGGCTGTTGGCGGGCGTCAAGGCGTAGGGATTTCGGATTACTCCGGACTGGCAATTCAACGCACCAAACAAATAGCCCCGTACCTCAATTTGAGGCGCGGGGCTTTTTGTTCGGAAATGTTCAAAGAGAGAGACTAGGCAAGAAGTTTCCGGCGAGCGAACATAAACAGGCAGAGCAGGCCGGTACCGAACAGCAGGTAGCTGCTTGGCTCCGGAACTGCGCCGTTCACCGTGAGGTCGAGCGCGACTGGACCTTCGAGGCTAAAGAACGCGGTGCCACCGTTCGCCCCGATTCCGCCTGCGAAGTCGACCGTGCCAGCCGTATCGGAGCCGTTAATGCCTGAGTAGGTCACACCGGGGCCACCATAGCCATTGGGATCCGTGGCGCCGGAGCAGGCGTTTGCACCTCCAGTGCCGCTGGCAGAGAAGGTGTAGCCGGGCCCGCCGCAGATGCCATCTCCGTCAAAGCCAAAGATGTCAGTCAAGACGCTCGAAAGGGTGAGAGAGCTGATGGCCTTACCCGTGTCGTTGATGACTCCAACCAGGTTGTCGTCACCGCCCGAGTCGTAGTAGCCATTGGCGTTGGGGTTAGTTGTCACAATCGATCCGTTCGCCTCGAACGTGATCAAGACGTTGCAGGTCGCTCCACCGGACGAAGTGATGTCGGAGAGGTAGCCCCCGTCGAGGGTTAAACCGCCCGAGTTCCCGCCAGTAGGTGTGGGGCAAGGGTTGGTGGAAGTAGCGAAAGCGGGTGCGCAAGCCAAGGCGAAGAGCGCCAGGACAACGACGCACAGGGAAGCCTTAAGACTAACCTTACTGTTCATCGTGCAAAACCTCCTATTTGTTTTTGAGGGTCAGACAGGGAAATTCGGGGAAAATGTTCCCAGTCAGAGGACGTGCACCGAGGTCCCCATTTTGGACCTGTCCGGGGTAAAAAGAATATAGCTCACATTTTGTCCAACTCGCAATCTTTTTTTATTAATTTTCAGGGGAAAACACGACGGTGCCTGACAGGGCCTTCGACGAGCCACAAAGCCATTGTTTGCCTTATTTTGCAGGGAATTCATGGGCGCCACTCCCCAACTTCATCCGTCGCCGTGATTGGCGGGCCTGCCAGGCGGGCAGCGGCAAAGTCCCTATCCGGCGCGACAGGTTGGCTTGGTTGCAGGAACTTTAGCTTTATCACTGGCGATGTTGCGGTGAAGACCTAAAGGCGAAAACGGAGACAACGCGTCGGGCGCTTACGGCTATCCAGTTGCTCCCGTTTTGGCGACCTGATTGATGATCCGCTGGATGAGGACCACGCGGACGTGAATATGGCGGGCCACGTCCGGCACAAACTCGGTGATGAAGTTGTCGACGGGCGCAGTGGCCAGATCAATGGCATAGCGCTCGGCGCTGGCGGGCAGGTCGGTCCTCCGGCCCGGCACATAGAAATTGCCGATCTCTTCGTCGATGGCAAAGCCCACCACGTCGCCGTAGTTCACCATCCTCTTGCCGTTGTCGCCGCGGGTCCACACCACCTGGTAGATTGCATGGCCCACGCGGCGGGGAATCGATGCCGTAGGCATACGGTGATAGTGCGGGTCTTGGTGAACTATGGAGGGAATCAGAAATACGCCGAAGAACTGGCCGGTGATGTCTTCTGTGTAGCTGACGCCCACGTCGCGGCCGAAGCCAGTCATGCCGGGGCCGTAGGGGGAGTACGCGTTCGCGCCTACCGCGATGGCCGAGCTGCCCAGAATGGTGAGAGCGTTGAAGGGGTCAATCACATTGCGTGCCGCCAGGTGAGCTTTCTCCCTGGGCGTCATCGGCTTTACCTCCGGCCCGGTGAGGAAGCGTTGATACCAATTCTTGGGCGGCTTAGGCGGGCAGGGCGCAGATTGTGCTCCCGGCAGGGCGGCGCTCGGAGTTGGGCAGGGCGTTGTAGCCGGCTTTGTGGCCGGGGCTGGAGTTTGCGGCTGAGGTGCTTCCGGCAGCGGAGGAGCGGGGCTTTCCGCCTGACCGGCCCAGGCTGAAATCGCGGGCAGCAACAACCCTGCAACGATCAACGACAGGATGGCTCGCCCCTGACTCCGCGCCCGGCCCAACTTCCGTTGGCCGGCGGCGCATCCATTTCCGGCGTTCTCTCTCGAACCACTTTCCAAGAGGCAAGCCCTCGCTGGCTGGAGATTTGGCCGCATACGCTTCCCGGCGGCGCAGCTCGCTACCAGAGATACATCTCCAGAGTAACGCGCCTCTGCCCAACCGCCATTGTGGCGCACTTTTCGAGTCGGACGCAATTGTTTTGCGGAAGGTCACACGCCAGCGTGACAAAGTGATCGCCGCTCAACCGCCGGTAATCCGCTTCCCGTATTGACGATTGCGGCACCTTCGGGCTTTCGGCGATTGACGCGGCGTGTCGCGCATCGCAGACTGAGGAAGAGATTACTGCGCGAGGTGCACCGTCATGAGTACATATCCCCCTCCCGGTCCCGGCGGCGTCGGCGCCCGCATCGAAGAGGCTATCGAGTTGATCGAGATGGAACTGCGCCACACCATCGCCTACGTTAATGACGCGGTGGTTCCCCAGGTCCGCAAAGAATCGATCACGGCTCTGCGCACCGTGGCCGGCAAACTGCGCGATCTGGCCGACCGCTTTGACCGGAACGGGAGCCCGCCCCGCTGATGGATTATCCGTTCGAGGTTCGTGGTTTCCCACCCTTGCGACAGAAAAAAATCGCAAGGATGGGGCACGGTGATTTTTGGTTGATCCGGCCCGGAGCCGGGCTTGCTCTTGCGCTTGCGGCTTCGTCGTTGCTGTTTTTGTCGGGCTGCGCACATCATGTCGATGTTGCGCCGTTGCCCGAGCCCGAAGCCGCTCCGCCCCCAATTGAAACTCAGACGGAAACCCAGACCTGGAATCAAGTTCAGACCTATCCTGCTGTGCCCGCGCCCTCCGCGCGCATCGCGCCCACCCCAGCGCCGCCGGGCGGGGTCAGCGCCGAAGACCTCAACTATATCAGGAGGCACAATCCCATCCTGACCGAGGAGGGCCTGGCAACCTGGTACACCGCGCCCTACAAGGGCCGCAGAGCCGCCAATGGCCAGGTCTTCAACGACCACGCCCTGACCGCCGCTCACCGCACCCTGCCGATGGGTTCGCTCATCGTCGTAACCAACCTGACGACCGGCCAGTCCAGCCCGATGCGCATCACCGATCGCGGCCCGTTTGTGGAGGGCAGGCTGATCGATCTCACCATCGCCTCGGCCAGGGCCACGGGCGTCTATCAGGCCGGCACAGCGAATGTCCGGGTGGACGTTTATCGCACTCCCAAGCCCATCGACACCGGCGGCCGCTGGTGCGTGCAGATCGGCGCCTTCACCAGCGAGCGCAAGGCCAACAAGTTCAAGGCGCAACTGCTGCGCAAGTACCCCAGCGCCAGTGTGATCGACTTCCCCGGCGAGGACAGCTACTGGGTGCGCATCCGTCCCCAGGGTGACAACCGCGAACAGGCCGAGGCCATCGCCCACCGGCTGCGTCCCGCTGAGGGCGAGGCCTTTCTCACGCGGCTGGACTAGTATCAACTCATGACCGGCCACATCGGAATTGTTGCCTGCTCCGCGGAGGGCGCATCTCTGTGTTACCGAACCATCTGTGCGGAAGGCGCGCAGCTTCTTGGGCCTCACGATCATCCTGAGATTTCGATGCACACGCACTCGCTCGCCGAGTACATGAAATGCATCGATCGCGGCGACTGGCAGGGCGTGGCTGAACTGATGCTCTCCTCGGCCGGCAAGCTCGCCAAGACCGGCGCCGATTTCCTTGTTTGTCCCGACAACACGATCCACCAGGCGCTTCCTTTAGTTGCCTCGCGATCGCCGTTGC
>JBAVYF010000052.1:0-8683 GCA_049698655.1 Occallatibacter sp.
ACCGCTCTGCGGAGGCTGCGGGTGCTGACTCGAAGTTGAGGACTTCCGTCTTTTAGGATTGAGTGCCGGAATAGAAACCAATAGAATGCGGCGTCGTAAGGCTCCAGAAGGGGCTGTAGATCGTCAACAATCTCCTGAAGGATGAGCGGCAGTTCCAAAGCGGAGAAATCGCGATCTCCTGCAGTTGCCGTCGTCGCACTTCCCTCAACTTCCAGTTCGCTTAGAAGTTGACGGATCATCTCAAGGCGCTTATTCATCTCGGACCATATCCTACATTCACAACCCGAGCCATCGTTCCCTGCTTCAGCTAAAACGTCACTTCTCTCGCGCCACCACAAAATCCGGCACCCACAGCAAGGCGCGCTTGTACTCGGAGTCAG
The DNA here is from genome assembly GCA_049698655.1 of Occallatibacter sp. Classification (GTDB taxonomy): domain Bacteria; phylum Acidobacteriota; class Terriglobia; order Terriglobales; family Acidobacteriaceae; genus Telmatobacter. The sequence goes on from JBAVYF010000052.1 coordinate 381, forward strand.
GCAGCGGGGCCAGGGCCTGGCGGCTCTGCTCGGCATAGCGGTCGGCGACGCTCATGGCGTACTCCACCGAGCCGTTGCGCACCAGAATCGCCTGAATCTTTTCGCGGCTGACACGCTCGAAGCTGCGGTCATCTAAAACTCTTTGGATGGTCTGCCGGTCGGCGGCCGTGCCGTGGTCGATGGAGTGGATCACAGAAAGCGTCGCCTTGCCCTCGCGCAGGTCGCTCGCCACCGGCTTGCCCAGAACCTCTTCGGTGGCTGTCAGGTCGAGCACGTCGTCCACAATCTGGAAGGCCAGACCGACCGTCCGGCCATAGGCGGCGAGGCTCGATTCCTGCGCCTCCGTGGCCCCGGCCAGCACCGCGCCCAGTCGCATCGAAACCGAAAACAAGCAGGCCGTCTTGCGATAGATCAGGTCGTAGTACTCGGCCTCGGAGACAGCTCGCCCCAGCTTCTGAATTTGCAGCAGCTCGCCCTCTACCATCTGCTGCGTCAGGCCGATCAGCAGGTCCAGCACCCGCAGGCTTTTTTCTTCCAGAGCCACCTTGAAGGCCTGCATGTACAGCCAGTCGCCGGCCAGTACGCATTTCTCGTTCCCCCAGGTCGTATTTGCCGAGGGCCGGCCCCGCCGCATGTCCGCGCCGTCGATGATGTCGTCGTGAACCAGCGTTGCCGTGTGCACCATCTCCACCACCGCGCCCAGCCGGATAGCTCCATGGCCCGTGTAGCCCAGCGTATGCGCTGACAACAGCAGCAGCGTGGGCCGGATGCGCTTGCCGCCGCCGCCCCTGAGGTATTCGGCAATCTCCGTGATGGTGCTTACGCCGGAGGCGGCGTCGCGGCCCAACTCCTGCTCGATGGCCACGAGGTCGTCCCGCAGTAGCTCGAAGACCTCTTTTGCCGTCGCTATCGCCAATGTGCTCAAAGCTCTCCGGTCCCCTCTCCGGTTCCCGTGCATTATCCTACAGCGCGGCTGCTGCAATTTGCATGTTGCGCCTTTGGAAAGGCTCCACCGCAGGTGGTCAATACGTGCGGTAGTTGGTGAACTGCAACTCCAGGCCCAAATCCTTGCCGCGCAGCAGCGCGATGATCCCCTGCAGCTCGTCCCGGTCCCTGCTCGATACCCTGACTGTATCGCCCTGGATGCTGACCTGCGCCTTCTTTTTGGCGTCCTTCACCAGGCGGACAATCTCTTTGGCCTTTTCCACAGGAATCCCCTGCTGCAAACTGATTTTCTGCCGCACGCTCTTGCCCAGCGCTGGTTCCACCTTGCCGTAGGTCAGGTTTTTCAGCGAGACGCCGCGCTTGACCAGCTTCAGGCAGAGGATATCCTTGACCGCTTCCAAATGGTACTCCCCGTCGGATGCAAGCTGGATGGCGTCGTTGCCCTCCAGTTTGACCTCCGAGTGCGAATCCTTCAGGTCGAAGCGTTGGCGAATCTCCTTGAGCGCCTGGTCTATGGCGTTACGGACCTCCTGAATATCCACCTTGCTGACGATGTCGAATGAATTTTCCTGGGCCATGGCTTTCTTTCCCTCGAAGATTGGCAGGCTGCACGATGCAATGCCTCTATCAGTTTCCCACGTCCGGCCTGAGGCCAAACAGCCGATTAAAGTTTTTCGTTGTCGCCTGGGCAATTTCTTCCTCAGTGACGCCATGCAATCCGGCCAAAACCGAGGCCGTCTGCACCACCCAGGCCGGCTCGTTGCGCTTGCCGCGATGGGGCGCCGGAGCCAGCCAGGGCGCGTCGGTCTCCACCAGAACCCCGTCCAGCGGCAACTGCGCGGCCACGTCCCTCAGCGGCTGGGCCTTGGGGTAGGTCAGGTTCCCGGCAAAGGAGATGAGAAATCCCAGGTCAAGCGAGCGGCTGGCCTGTTCGTAGTTGCCGCCGAAGCAATGCATGATGCCGCCGAGGCCGGTGGGCTGCCAGTGCTCCTCCAAAACCAGAAATAGTTCATCCCACGCGTCGGTTGTGCCGTCCTTTGGCCGGCAATGAATCAGGATGGGTCTCTTCCGCGCGGCGGCAATCTCCAGTTGGCGGATAAGCCCTTCGCGCTGCGCCGCGTGAGGAGCGCCCTCGTGGTAGTAGTCCAGGCCAATCTCGCCGCAGGCAATCACCTCCGGCTCGGCCAGCAGGCTGTCCAGCCTGGCGAGAATGGCGTCGTTGATTTCGTGCGCGTTGTGCGGATAGACGCCCGCGCTGGCGTAGAGCTTCGGCACACCGGCCACTCCGTTAAACTCGCGGCAGACGGCCAGCGCCCCGTCCATACTGGGAGCCTGCTCCCCAATCCCAATCGCCAGCACCGCGCCCACGCCCGCCTCCCACGCGCGGCGCAGCATTGCCTCGCGGTCGTCGGCGTAGCGCGGGCTATCCAGGTGTGCGTGGGAATCAATCAGCACTGCGTGAGCCTCCAGCGGGTTCATTGCAAAATTGCCAGTAAATTGCGCAATGGATAAGACGGAAATGCCAATAGCGAATTTCTACGGTTATTTCAGCCGCGCACCCAGCGGCACCTCTTCCAAAAATCCGGCCAGCACCGGCGCGCCGTCTGGCAAGGATGCCGCCAGCAGCATCCCATTCGACTCCAGCCCCCGCATCTTGCGCGGAGCGAGGTTGGCCACGATCACGATCTTCCGCCCCACGAGCTTCTCTGGCTCGTAGTACTGCGCGATGCCGGCCAGAATCTGCCGCTTCTCATAGCCCAGATCGACCTCCATGCGCAGCAGCTTGTCGGCCTTGGGCACCCGCTCGGCCACCAGAATCTGCGCCACGCGCAACTCCACCTTCGCGAAGTCGTCGATGGTGATGTGCTGTGGCTCCGCAACCACCGGCGGTGCGCCTGACTCCGCAGGTGCGATTGCAGCATGTTGAGGGATAGCCGGAGATTTCTCCGGAGAGCGTACCTCAGAGGCTAAAGCCCTCAGCTCTTTTGGCTGCGTCTGTGGCACGACTGAAGTCGTGCCCTGATACAAAGCAGCCACGTGCGTCGGGGCTGGCATTTGGACTAGGATTGGTTGTTGATTCGCCGGAGCTATTGGAGTGGCAGCCACCTGCGGTGGAATTGAATGTTGCTTTGCAGGAGCTTTTGGCGTAACAATCGCTGCGGCCGGAGCCGAAGGCTCCGCATTGGCCGCACCGCAGGTGGCGGCTTCCACCGCGCTCGAGCTGTTCTCTTCTTCGATCTTCTGCATTCTCTCAACCACATCCTTTTCCGCGCGGGGAAAGAGCGGCGCCGGCTCGCCAAGCTTTGTTCCGGCTTTCAACCCGCCCCACGCGAGGTTGGTCAAAAAAGATTGCTTGGCCGCGTCGGCAATCTCGCCCTGCCCAAGCTGCCGCCACACCTTCGCAGCCGATTCCGGCAAAATCGGATAGACCAGCGCGGTGATAATCCGAATCGCCTCGGCAGCCGTGGCCAGCACCCGCGCCTGCAATGCGGCGTGGTCAGCTTCGGAGCGATCCACAGGCCGCTTCCACGGCGCGTTGGCGGTCAGGTAGCCGTCGGTATCCGCCACCAAAACCCACTGCGCCTTCAGCGCCTCGGAGAAGTTTAGCTCGTCAAACGCAGGCCCAAACGCGGCGATGGTTCCAACAGCAGCCTCGCGCAGCGCTGTCTCGGCTGCGGTCTCCGCTCCAGCCTTCGGCACAACTCCGCCAAAGTATTTGTGGACCATGTTCACTACGCGGCTCACCAGGTTGCCGTAGCCGTTGGCCAGATCGCCGTTGTAGCGCTGCACCAGCGCCTCGAAGCTGAAGCTCCCGTCCTGGCCGAAGGGAATCTCCCTGAGTAGGAAGTAACGCAGCGCGTCCGCGCCGAGCACTTCCTCCACCGTCTCCGCGCGCACTATGTTCCCCTTCGACTTGGACATCTTGCCCATGTCGAAGAGCAGCCAGCCGTTGGCCTTCACCGACCGCGGCAGCGGAATCCCCGCAGCCATCAAAAACGCCGGCCAGTAAACGCAGTGGAAGCGGCTGATCTCCTTGCCGATCAGGTGCAGATCCGCCGGCCAGAACTTCGCAAACCGCGCCTTGTCCGCTGGATCATCAGATCCGTAGCCCAGCGCCGTGATGTAGTTGGCCAGCGCATCCAGCCACACGTAGATCACGTGCTTCTCGTCGCCCGGAACCGGAATCCCCCAGGAAAAACTCGTCCGGCTCACCGACAAATCCTTCAGCCCCCCGCGCACAAACGAGATCACTTCGCGCCGCGTAGACTCCGGCCCCATGAACCCAGGATTCGCCTCGTAAAACTCCAGCAGCTTGCGCTCGAAGGCCGAGAGCTTGAAAAAATAATTTTCCTCGCTCACCGTCTCCGTCACGCGGCCGCAGTCCGGGCAAACCGTGCCGGCGGGGCCGTCCACATACAGCTCATCGCTTACGCAATACTGGCCGGTGTAGGAGCCTTTGTAGATGAAGCCTTTGTCGCGCAGCTCGGCAAAGAGCCTCTGCGTCCCGCGCCTGTGCCGCTCCTCGGTGGTGCGGATGAAGTCGTCGTAGCTCAACCCCAGCCTATCCCACAGCCCGCGAAACTCGCCTGCAATCGCCGTCGTAAACTCCTCGGGCGTGCGCCCGGCCAGCGCGGCGGAGCGCTCGATCTTCTGCCCGTGCTCGTCCGTGCCTGTGAGGAACCAGGTCTCAATGCCCAGCGCGCGCTTGCGCCGAGCGATCGCGTCGCAGACGATAGTCGAGTAGGCGTGGCCCAGGTGCGGCCGCGCATTCACGTAATAGATGGGCGTGGTCAGATAAAAACGGGCTGAACTGGATGCAGAATTCGTCATAGGCGGGGTGCTTTCGCACTTTTACCCTCTGAAGCATCTCGGGTGCAAGTGGCAATCTACTCCCCATCTTACGGCATTTTTCTGCGAAGATGAGCCGGGTCTCGCCTTTGAGACTTGGAAGATGACGAATCTCGATCAGCCTCAGCTATCAGGCGGCGAAGCCGCGTCCGCCCCACCGCAGGTGCTTTTCGAGGGCCCCACCGCAGGTGGTAAAATCACCTTGAAAATCAAGGATTTCTGAGGCATACAGACGTGTATCTGGAATTGCAAAAACGGCTCACGCAGCATCTGCGCGTGGTTCTGGCAGCAAAGTACGACCTTCAACTTGAAACCATTCCGCTGGAGATTCCGCCGGAACTCAAGTTTGGCGAACTGGCCACGCCCATCGCCTTTGAGCTGGCCCGCAAGCTGCGCAAGGCGCCAAAGATCATTGCGCAGGAGATTGTCGCCGCGCTCACCGGCCCAGAGGGTGTCACTGGCTTCGCCTCCTTCGAGGTTGCCGGCGCGGGGTATATCAATGCGCGGCTGGACCGCGCGACTGGCGTCCGCAAGACTGCCAGCGCAGAGGCCGGCTCTCAAGCGACATCGGGCATTCACGCTTTGGTAGAGCACACCAGCATCAATCCCAACAAGGCCGCGCACGTCGGTCACCTGCGCAACGCTATTCTCGGCGATACTTTCGTACGCCTGCTGCGCGCCGCCGGACAAAAGGTTGACGTGCAGAACTACATCGACAACACCGGCGTCCAGGTGGCCGATGTGGTCGTCGGCTTCCTGCACCTTGAGGGCAAGTCGCTGGCCGATGCGCGTCTGCTGCTTGATGAACTCAAACAAAAAGGTCAACGAATCGACTACTACTGTTGGGACCTCTATGCGCGCACGTCGCAGTGGTACACCAGCGGAACCGACGAGGAGAATGAAGCAAGGAAGAAGCTGCGCTATGCAACGTTGCACGCGATCGAGCACGGCGGCAACGAGACGGCTGCAGTTGCGGAGTTGATTTCGACTGCGGTCTTGCGGCGACACCTGGAAACCATGCTGCGCCTCGACATCGAGTACGACTTTCTGCCCCGCGAGAGCGAGATTCTGCATCTCAAGTTCTGGGAAGCGGCCTTCGAGCAACTCAAACAAACCGGCGTCCTTTACTTCGAGACAGAAGGTAAGAACAAAGATTGCTGGGTGATGACTCGCTCCGGTGCGGAGATAACCAAGGGCGATCTTGACGAAGACGCGAAAGTTATTGTGCGGTCCAACGGCACGGTAACTTATGTGGGCAAGGACATCGCCTATCATTTATGGAAGTTTGGCCTGCTCGGCAAGGACTTCGGCTATAAGCCTTTCTTCACTTATCCGAAGCATGAGTGCTGGATTTCGGCGGAAAAAGGCGAGGAAAAGCACCCGCACTTTGGCGGAGCGCAGGCTATCTACAACGTCATCGACTCGCGGCAGAGCGACCCGCAGGCCAACGTGATTCAGGCCTTGCGCGGCATGGGCCACACTGAGCAAGCCGATCGTTATACGCACTTCAGTTACGAGATGGTCGCGCTCACGCCGCGCTGCGCGGTCGAGTTAGGCTACGACGTATCTGAAGAAGACCTGACGCGGCCGTACATCGAGGTCAGCGGACGGAAAGGCTTCGGCGTCAAGGCAGATGATTTGATTGACAAGCTCATCGTCGCCACGCGCGCCGAAGTGGACGCGCGCCAGACCGGCCGCGACGAAGTTGAACGCCAGAGGATTGCTGAGCAGATTGCCATCGGCGCGCTGCGCTATTTCATGCTCAAGTTCACGCGCAACTCGGTCATCGCCTTCGACTTCAAGGATGCGCTGAGCTTTGAAGGCGAGACCGGACCGTACATTCAGTACGCCGTGGTCCGCGCCCGCAACATCTTCCGCAAAGGGGAAACGAGCCCGGAAGCAGAGTTAGCGAAGTTAGCGGGGTTAACGGGCATCGACGCTTACCTCGAAGGCGAGGCCGCTGAAGACATCTGGGCGCTGTGGCTGCGCGCCGCGCGGCGCACGCTGGTGTTGGAGCAGTGTATAACTACATCCGAGCCTGCTTTCCTGGCCAAGCACGCCTTCCAGTTAGCGCAGGAGTTCAATAACTTCTACCACAAGCACCATATTTTGACCGAAGATGACCCGGCGCGGAAGACGTTCCTGCTGGCGACAGCCGCCGTCGCGCTGCGCGAGTTAGTTTTGGCGCTCAGTTGGCTGGGCATTGAAAGCCCGGAGGCGATGTAAGCACCTGCGTGCGGCCAATCGCTCGCTTGTCGCTCGCAGAAGGTTTGCACTTTCCCACCCTAGCCGCAAAAACAAGAACGCGGCGAGGGTGGGGCACCCAATGTGTTGTTAGTTTCAGCTTCAAAAAGCTAAAAGCTAACAGCTAGGAGCTGTAACTCCTCACCCACTCCAGAACTGACCGCACGCCAACCCCGCTAGGCCCTTTGGCGATCCAGGGCTTGCTGTCTTCCGCCCAGGCCAGCCCGGCGATGTCGAGATGAATCCAGGGCGTCTCTTCTACAAAGACCTTCAGGAACTCGGCTGCCGTGATGGCGCCGCCCCAGCGGCCGCCGGTGTTTTTGATGTCGCCGATGTCGCTCTTGATCATCTCGGCGTACTCCTCGCCCAAGGGCAACCGCCAGAACTTTTCGCCGGAGATCGTGAGCGCCGCATCGAACCTGGCCCAGGTCTCGTCGTCGTTGGAGAAGGCGCCGGCGTTGACGTGGCCGAGGGCAACGACGCAGGCTCCGGTCAGCGTGGCGGCGTCGATCAGGTGGGTCGCGCCCAGTTGGCGTGCGTAGGTCAGCCCATCGGCCAACACAAGCCGGCCTTCGGCGTCTGTATTGATGATCTCGATGGTTTTTCCGGGCTTGTCGGCGGAGAACGGCATCGCCGTCTGCACGTCGCCGGGCTTTTGCGCCGTTCCGGAAGGCATATTTTCAGCCGCGCAGACCACCGCAATCACGCGTACCTTTGGCTTGAGCAGGGCAATGGCCCGCATCGCGCCAAGCATGGCCGCGCCGCCGGCCATATCAGTTTTCATCTCTTCCATTTTGTCAGAGGGCTTGATGGAGATGCCGCCGGAATCAAAGGTGATGCCTTTGCCGACCAGGCCGAGAACTGGCCCAGCAGTCACGCCTTCCGGTTCATAGCGCAACACAATCAGCGCGGGCGGCTCCGCCGAGCCCTGCGCCACGCTCCAGAATGCGCCCATCTTCAGCTCGCGCAGCTTTTCGGTGGAGTGGACCTCCCAGCCGAGGCCGACTTCAGAGGCCATCTCGGCGGCGCGCTGGCCAAGGATGGTGGGGGTAAGCTTGTTGCCCGGCTCGTTGACCAGCGAACGGGTGAAGTTCTGGCTCTCGCCCAGAATGACGCCCTCAGCGAAGGCGGCTTCCAGCGCGGCCTTACCGGCTCCGGCAGGCGCGGCGAGCGTGAACGACTCCACGCTCTGGTCCTTGCGGTCGCTGCGATAGGTGTCGGGGTCGAAGTCGCCCACCAACGCCCCCTCAACGGCGGCGCGCACA
>JBAVYF010000053.1:0-2335 GCA_049698655.1 Occallatibacter sp.
GCTCAGGCAGGCGGGCCTTTTTCGTTGGTTTGAAGACCGATGCGAGGGGGTTGGCGGGCGAGCGCGGAGGATTACTGGGGAAGGACTTCAATGCCGGTCACGGTTGCATAACCCTCCACCGGGACGAAACTCAGAAGCAATTTGCCCTGGGCATTCGGTACGAGGCCTGTAAACTTGCGGATGACCACATCTGTCTGGTGCGCTTCCCCGACGGGGTTGAAGTTCTTTAGCAGCGCATTTCCGTTGCAGTAGACATCGAAGATATGGGCGACCGGCGCCCGGTTCACGTCGGAAGGGGCTGAGGACTGGTCCCAGTCGCCGTGGCGCACCGCGAAGTGCAGCGTTACGGAGTATTTCCCCGGCGGAACGGGAATCGCATAGGAGAAGTTTCCCCAGCGCTCGGTTTCATAAAGTTCAGGATCGTCGGTCCCTCTCACCGGGGCAGTGTAGGCGGCCAGTTGGCCACCCTCGAAGTAGTTGTCCGGGCTCCACCAGTGGCTATCGTTGGAGTAATAGGGTGTCTGGCGGGCCAGCAGGCGCACGGGCCGGATGTGTCCCCGGAATCCGGGAAGAATCTCGACGGCGGAGAGGATGGCCTGGTTGCCGTCGTCGCCGGCAAACTCCAGATGCAGCAGCCCATCCGCCGCCGGCGCCATATCGGTGAATACCTTGACGTCGGCGGTGCGGCTGGCTCCGGCATCGGCCACGACATCGAAGCGGGTCAGCAGCGTATTGCCGTTGGCGCGCACGGTCATCAGACGGCTGCCTTCTCCGCCCGTCCCGGTGGACTCCGGGCCATAAACCGTCTCCGCAAAGTGCAGGCGCAATTCGTAGATGCCCTTTTTCAGGGGAATCGCATAGCGAAATTGTCCCTGCCGGCTGGTGCGGTAGAAATCCGGGTTCTGCGTGCGCCAGATGTGCTCGACGGAGCTTTTCACTGCCGTGCCGCCATCGAACCAGGCATCGGCGTTCCACAGCTTGCCGGCATGGTCAACAAAGCTGCGGCTGGAACCGGCCAGGATGCGGACCTCCTCGCCGCTGGGCGGGCCAAGTTGCGCTTCGGCGGGCAAGGCATAAGACTCATTCGATCCTGCGGCCGGCGGAGCCTGCTTCATCTGCCGGAGGATCAGCAAGGCGCAGCCGAGACCGAGAGACAGAAGCGCGAGTGCGGCGACAAGCCACCAGGCCCGACGGCCTGCCAGACGAAACCGCTGTTCCTGATGCCGGCTCGTCCCCTGGGGATCAGCTGGAGCCGGCTGTACTTCCCCCTGCCGGGAAGCAGCCGATACGAACTGCGGAACATATTGTCCCAATGGAATGGTGATATGGAGCCGATGTGATGCGCCTTCGCCCGCGTAGTACGCAGCCAGGCGCTTGCGCAAGCGGTTGGCCTCGACCCGCACAATCGAGTCGGAGTCCTGATCGAAGGCAGCTCCGCGATGAAAGACCTCCACTCCGACGGAATACTCCTTGATTTGGCCGGCATTCCCGGCAAAGAGGTTCTCGCATAAGTAGGACAGCAGATGAACGAGCGTGGGCGCGCGAGTAAAGTGCTCCGAACGAAGCACCGCCTCCAGTTCCGCGCGCTGTGCCGCGAGATCGGCCGACCCTGGACCTTCCATCGCCATCCTAACCACCCTCGTCTATCTCCGGACTGATTGTAATGTAACGGTTCGTGATGCTTTGGCAAGTGCTTAACGGTTGAGGCGGGGGAAGAGATTGGCATATAACGGCGGGTAACCTCTGTTGCATTCTGCCGGCGAGGCGCTTCGCGCCGCATACCCAATAGCCGTAAGTTTAAGCGGGACTTAGAGTTCGGTTGCGCCAAAGGGAGATTTAACCCCGGTGGAACGGACAGGTAGCAGGTAAAGCGTTGCGGGCCGCCCGTGCCTGATCTCTACTGGGATGGATGCAGGGAGCAGACCGCTGGAGCCGGCAAACGCAACCGCCGCCCCGCGAAATTCACCTGCTCAGGAGAGGTGACCCATGAGAAGACTGATGATGATGGTGGCAGCGATGAGCCTGCTGATTGGCGCGGCGCAATATGGGCGGGCAAGCTCCGCATCCGACGCGGACAAGAAGGACAAGATGGAGGCGGCCAGGTTGGCTGAGGAAAAAGGAGACCTGGCGCGCATTCGCAACGACTATGCAGGCGCCGCAGTCTATTTTCAAGCTGCCCTTCACATCTCCCGTCAGGATGCTCCGCTTTATAACAAGCTGGGCATTGTCGAGCTCAAACTGGGCGAGAGAGGGCAGGCGCGCAAAGACTTTGGACGGGCGCTGAAGTACGACCCGCGGTTCACGTCTGCGCTGAACAACCTTGGAGCCGTAGCCC
>JBAVYF010000054.1:0-1790 GCA_049698655.1 Occallatibacter sp.
AGCCGAATCCGTTGCTATGGCTCCGATGTTGCGGGCTTCGAAGATCAGCCGGTAAAGTTCGGTACGGCAAACGTCAAGCTCTCGAAGATTCTCACTCGCGAGTGCGCCATGGTGATCGGCCTGCCCATTCTCAAAGATCATGTCGGAGCCGGCGTTACCTTTGCCATGAAAAATATGTATGGTGTGGTTGAGCGCCCGCAGAAGCTGCATGGCGGCGGATGCAATCCCGGCGTAGCCGACCTGAACTGCATCCCGGTGATCCGCGAGAAAGTGCGCTTCACCATTGGCGACGCAATGACTTCCGTCTATCAAGGCGGCCCTGGCTTTCATCCCGAGCACCTTTGGTATCCCAATGCGCTGGTCGTGGGCGAGGATCGCGTCGCTCTCGATTACACCGCCTGGCAGATGATCGAGCGCAAGCGCGCCGAGGTGGGCATGCCCACCCTCGAAGCCGCTGGCCATCCGCCGCGCTACATTGCGACCGCCGCCGATCAGGCTCACAAGTTGGGCGTCAACGATCCGCAACGCATTCACCTTTTGGAAATCTGACCTGGGAGGATGATCATGGCCCGCGAATCGGAACAAAAGCCGGACGAGACAACGGGCGGCGCGCAGGGAATGACGCGGCGCGAGGCCATGCTGCAACTGCTTCGTCTCGGCGGAGTAGCGGCGGGTGCTGCGGGCGCGGCTGCCTGGCTCAGTGAGCACAGCTTCCGCCCGGTCCCTGAGCAGGCCGGGCAGGCGCGGCGCGATCATCGCACGACGGCCGATGCGCAACTTCCTGCCATGACCGTTGTCCAAGGCGGAGAGCCGCGCGCGCTGGTTCAGAAGGCGCTGGAAAATCTGGGAGGCATTCGCCGCTTCGTCAGCCGCCAGGACGTCGTCGTCCTCAAGCCCAACATTGCCTGGGATCGCACCCCGGAGCAGGCCGCCAACACCAACCCCGAAGTCGTCGCCGAGGTCGTCCGCCAATGCTGGCAGGCGGGCGCCAAACGCGTCATCGTCACCGACGTCAGTTGCAACGAGCCCCGCCGCTGCTTTCAACGCTCCGGCATTCAGGCGGCGGCCCGTGCCGAGGGAGCCGAAGTCATCCTGCCCGATCCCGAGCTCTTCCGCGAGGTGGACCTGGGCGGCGTGGTGCTCAAGAGCTGGCCGGTCTTCACACCGTTTCTTGAAGCCGACAAAATCTTCAACCTGCCCATCGCCAAGCATCACGTCCTCACCGGCGCCACGCTGGGCATGAAGAACTGGTATGGCATCCTCGGCGGCCAGCGCAATCGCCTCCACCAGCAGATTCACCAGAGTCTCGCAGACCTGGCCAGTTTCATACTGCCTACACTGACGATGATCGACTGCTACCGTATCCTGCTGCGCAACGGACCGACCGGCGGAAACCTGGAAGATGTGGCCACAAAGAAGACCATTGTCGCTGGAACCGATCCGATCGCTCTCGACGCATATGTAGCCAAAGCGTATTGGAATCTCGACCCCGAGCGCCTGCCGTACTTGCAAATGGCTGCTGCTCGCGGCCTCGGCACCGTGGACTTCGATAAGCTGCTGGTGAAGGTTAGCCAGTTGGGGTAGAGGCGGAGTTACAGTATACACGGTTACATTCAGGAGAGGAAGCAGAGGCGGAAGCGGCACTGACAGGGGAGGGCCGAGGAGCAAAAAATAGATGCGTGGCTGTAAAGTGGAATATCGTTTTTATTTTCAATGATATATGCTGGTCGGGGCGGAGGGATTCGAACCCCCGACCCTCTGCTCCCAAAGCAGATGCGCTACCAGGCTGC
>JBAVYF010000055.1:0-5078 GCA_049698655.1 Occallatibacter sp.
TTCGGGCGCGGGCTTCTTCAGTCGCGCCAGCAAATGGTTGAGCGGCAAAACGATGGCAAAGTAGACCACGCCGGCTACGATCAAGAACGAGATGGCGGCATTGAAAAAGTTGCCGATCTTAATGTGTCCGCTGCCAATGTTCAGGATTACGCCGCTGAAGTCCGGCTTACCCACGGTGGCGGCGATAAGCGGGTTGAGCACGTCGCCCACCAGCGACGTGACGATGGCGTTGAAGGCCGCGCCGAGAATAACGGCGACAGCCAGGTCTACAACGTTTCCACGCAGAATGAAATCGCGAAATCCTTTGAGCATATATTTCTCCGATGGTTTGTGGTGTTCTGGATTGCCCCCGGTGGGAAACGGGCGCTCTGGGTAGTGTTCTCGAAGATCCTACACGGCGGCAACGGCCCTGGTCAGCCGGAGCCGTCCCTCAACTTATATCCTACCTTCGCTTCCGCAACGAGAATGAGACAGAGATGGAGCAGCTGTTCAGCCGCGGCCGGGGCGCAATACGTCCAGATGGCTGGTATCGATCGGGTCGGGATCCTCAAAGGCGGGCAACACCGGCAGCCCTACGCGCAGGCCGGTCCACTCTTCGGCTACCACGATGCTGTTCTGAGGATTGCCCGGCTGGTAGCGCGCAAAGCAGGGAAAACCGGCCCGCACATGGGCCGCATCCACCACTCCGCGCATGTCGGTAATGTCCTGGGAGGACTGGTAGTCCACGCCGCCGATGCGATAGCTGTAAAGCAGCATGGTGAGGTTGCGTCCCGGCTCGCCCTTGGATTTGGCGGGGGCCTCGACCTCGCAGATGTCCAGCAACATTCCGTCCACCAGGCGCCCGGAGTGGGACAGGAACTGGCGGCGCGCTCGCTCCCGCTCTTCCGGCGTGGGGCCCTTGTGGAAGACCAGCCACAGCCCCGCCACAAGGAGCGCGGCGAAGAGCGCCGCGGAGGCGGCAATCTCCCAGATGTTTGCGTTGAGGTGAGCCATTCGAGGCGGGTTACTCCCCCCAGAGTCCCAAACTAAAGGATACCGCAGCCGGACTCGCCGCAGCCAGACTCGGGTGATGGCGGATGGGCGGAGCAGCCGTCTCCGGTTTCAGAGTGTGTCAACCACAGGGGTCGCGCTGCGATATACTCGTTACTGCATCTTAAAGGGGTTTTTCCCCACCGGATGCCCTGTATTCAGAGGTATTTTCATGGCATTGAGCACGAATTCCATCGCTGCGCCTGATTCCCAAAATCGCAGCCAGTCTGGAAATCGGATTCGTTCGACCACTGTAATTTGTGTTCGCCGCAACGGCCAGGTGGTCATGGCCGCCGACGGGCAGGTCACCCTGGGCGATCACGTGCTGAAACACTCGGCCAAAAAAATTCGCCGCCTCTATCAGGAGAAGATTCTGGCCGGATTTGCCGGGTCCACGGCCGACGCCTTCAGCCTCTTTGCGCGCTTCGAGTCGAAGCTGGAGCAGTACGCCGGTAACCTGAACCGCGCGGCTGTCGAGCTGGCCAAGGACTGGCGCACGGACAAGATGCTGCGCAACCTGGAGGCGCTGCTGGTGGTGGCCGATGCTGAGCAGACCTTTCTCATCTCCGGATCGGGAGACGTGATCGATCCCGACGAACCGCTGGCCGCCATCGGTTCCGGCGGTCCGTACGCCACGGCCGCCGCGCGCGCGCTGATGGAAAACACCACCCTCACCGCCCGCGAGATCGCCGAAAAAGCCATGAAGATCGCCGGCTCCATCTGCATCTACACCAACGACCACGTCACGATTGAGGAGTTGAAGGGATAGCTGCGAGCATCCGCCTGTCCCATTGATCCATGGCCATTTATCTTCCCGCATCCGCTGAAGAACAAGATCTCTCGCTGGACGAACTGACGCCGCGCGAGATCGTCACCGAGCTCGACAAGCACGTCGTCGGCCAGAAGGCCGCCAAGCGCGCCGTGGCCATTGCTTTGCGCAATCGTCAGCGCCGCCAGAAGCTGCCTCCCGACATCGCCGACGACATCATGCCCAAAAACATCATCATGATCGGGCCAACGGGCGTAGGCAAAACGGAGATCGCGCGGCGGCTGGCCAAGCTGACTAACTCGCCGTTTCTGAAAGTGGAAGCCTCGAAGTTTACCGAGGTCGGCTACGTGGGCCGCGATGTGGAGTCGATGATCCGCGACTTAGTCGAGATCGCCATTGACATGGTGCGCGAGGAGCGCCTGGAAGAGGTGCAAGACCGCGCGGAGATGAACGCCGAGGAGCGCCTGCTGGACGTGCTGCTGCCCCCACCGCCGCCCACGCCGCCCGCGCAGGAGGGCCAACTCACGCTGCCCGGCACGGAGAGCTATCAGCGCTCGCGCGAGAAGATGCGCCAGCAGTTCCGCGAAGGCAAGCTCGACGAGCGCCAGGTGGAGCTGGACGTGCGCGAGCGCGGCATGCCGCAATTCGGCATCATCAGCAACCAGAACCTTGAGGACATGGAGATGAACCTCAAGGATATGCTGCCCAACATCTTTGGCGGCGGCACGAAGAAGCGCAAGATGAAAGTGGCGGATGCATTTGATTACCTGGTAGATGAGGAAGAGGGCCGGCTGATCGACATGGATTCCGTCAACCGCGCGGCGGTGGAGCGGGTTGAATCCAGCGGCATCGTCTTTCTGGATGAGATCGACAAGATAGCCGGCCGCGAAAGCGGCCACGGACCCGATGTTTCTCGCGAGGGCGTGCAGCGCGACATTTTGCCCATCGTCGAGGGAACCACGGTGAACACGCGCTACGGCATGGTGCGCACCGACCACATTCTATTTATCGCCGCCGGCGCATTCCATGTCTCCAAGCCCAGCGATCTTATCCCCGAATTACAAGGCCGCTTTCCCATCCGAGTCGAGCTGAAGTCACTGACCGTTGATGACTTTCTGCGCATTTTGACCGAGCCCAAGGCTTCGCTGACCAAGCAATACTCGGCGCTGCTGGAGACCGAGGGGGTGAAGCTGGAGTATTCTCCCGATGCTTTGCGCGAGATGGCGGAGTTTGCCTTCAAGGTGAATGAGCAAACTGAAAACATCGGCGCCCGAAGGCTGCATACCATTATGGAACGGGTGCTCGAAGACGTGAGCTTCCTGGCGCCCGACGTAGCCCGCAAAGCTCCGGACGAGGCTGCTGCCGAGGCGCTGAAGGAGGCCATCAAGAGCGAGTCTTCCGCGCCCTTGCCTTACGAGGAGCGAGTTACAGCCTCCGGGCCGGAGAAAGTCTTCCTGATCGACGCGGAGTACGTGAAGCAGATGGTGGCGTCCATCGTGCGCGACCAGGATTTATCGCGCTACATTCTGTAGAGCAGTTCTCCAGTTTACGTGCATTCCTGGCACCGTTCAAGGTGGCTTTTTCTTGATGAAAAAGCCTCTCAGTGTAAGTGGTTTCGCTCAACAGTAACTGGAGAACCACTATAACCCGGCTGCATGTTACCCTGCCGGCTCATCACTCAAGCTTCCCTATGATGCCTTACAAGATAACTGCACCTTTTACGAGAGTACTGTGTATTGCAGGCTGTCTGTTGTTGGCAGCCTGCGCGCTTCGGGCTTCCGCGCAAGCGGCACCGGCTGCTCCACCCACCCAGCTTCCTCATCCCACCGAGACGATGGTGGTTCTTGGTTCGGCAGTCCCCGTGCCTCTGGCGGAATGGCTGGGGCGCTGATTCCGGATTGAATCAGACGGCTGCTGGAGCGTGTGTTTCCAGATCTGCCAGGCGAAGAGCAAGCAGAGCTTCCAGCTTGACCAGCGCGGCGGAGAAGCCTTCAATGCCTTCCTTCAGCTTGTCGGTGGCCATGCGGTCAGCGGCGTGCATGCTGTCGAAGGCGGCCTTGTCCATGGCGATTCTCTCGATGGGCAACGGCTTGGCGCTTTCGGGCGAGAGCTTGCGCGGCAGATCGGACTGGGTAGCTTCAAGCTCGGCCAGCAGTTGCGGCGAGATGGTGAGCAGGTCGCAGCCAGCTAACTCCGTAATCTCGCCGATATTGCGGAAGCTGGCGCCCATGACTTGAGTTTTATAGTCAAACTTTTTGTAATAGTTATAAACATTGGTTACGGAGATGACTCCGGGATCGTTGGCGCCCTGATAATCCTTGCCGGTGTCTTTCTTGTACCAGTCGAGGATGCGGCCGACGAAGGGCGAGACCAGCGTGACGCCGGCCTCGGCTGCCGCGATGGCCTGGTGCAAGCCAAAGAGCAAGGTCAGGTTGCAGTGGATTCCCTCGCGCTCCAACACTTCAGCGGCGCGGATGCCCTCCCATGTGGAGGCGATCTTAACCAGCACGCGCTCGCGGCCGATGCCCTCGGCGTCGTACTGCGCGATGATGCTGCGGGCCTGCGCGATGGTAGCGTCCGTGTCATAGGAGAGGCGCGCGTCAACTTCGGTCGAGACGCGACCGGGAACAATGGCCAGGATCTTTTTGCCAAAGGCGATGGCCAGACGCTGGAAGGCCAGGTTGGCGACAGCCGCGCCAGTTGCGCTGGCGCCAAGTTCCTTGCGGGCTGCGAGCAGCACGCCGTCCACGATGGGCTGATACTGTGGCAACTGCGCAGCTGCGGTAATCAGCGAAGGGTTTGTGGTCGCGTCCTGCGGGCGAAATTTTTCCATCGCCTCGATGTCGCCGGTGTCGGCGACGACCACGGTGTACTGGCGCAACTGGTCAAGCATGTTCCTTGGCAGATTCTGCGGCATGAATTCTCCATGATGCGCGCGCTTTGGTTTTCAGCGCGTTCGAATTCAGTCTACCGCTGATTGGATTCATCTGCGCGGTCAAGGTTGCACACCGAGCAGAGAGCGGCGAAGAGAGTTAATTGTCTGCAAAAATCATTCTCGGAGATCAGTGGTCGGTTGTCAGTTGTCTGCTTGCCTCGCAAAAGTGCGCGATTAAGGGTGAAAAAACCGAGCATTTTTCGCTCAAAATCGCCCAAAAAACAGGGTTTTTCGGGGCTTTTATGTTTACCATTTAGATAATAGGAAGCCTTCGAGTATTGACGATATACTTTTGAATCTATTCAACTTAACTCAAAAATTTAAGCAATAAAGCACACAGATAAT
>JBAVYF010000056.1:0-4254 GCA_049698655.1 Occallatibacter sp.
GCTTTGTGTCAGGGCACGACTTCACCGGGGTCCCCATCGACAGGTCTTCGTCGATGGGGTGGGAGTTCAGTCGTGCCGAAAGGGTCTCAATAAGAAGGGGTTTTAACCCCTGAGGGATTGCAATCGAGGCGTGGCGGCCATTTATGAAACACGCTCTAAGCAATACTGAGATTGTTCTGACCTAAGTTCAGGGATTCGTATCGAGCCCAACTGCCTCGGCCAGCCGCGCCTGCCGCTCATCGAAGGTCCAGAATCGCTCCGCTCTTAATTCCAGCGCGCAAGCCACGTGCAGCAAGTCCAATGTGCGCACGCCGAGAGTGGGGGCATATCGCCGGGCGAGATCGATGCTGGTCTCCCAGGCGTTATGTGGGAATCCCACCGCAGTCCACACTCCATCAGCGCAATCGCGCCTGAAATCACTCCAGACCTGATTAGCATCTGCCGGGGTGAGCCGCTTGAGAAACACCTGCTGGAAGATCGCGCTTGCCAATTCGGCACGATTGAACTGAGTGAGCCACACGGCGGGACTGCGAGCCATACACGCGTCAACGCGCACGGAGTGAGCGTCCGTGATGTAACTTGAAACCAGAAAGCTTGAGTCAACGTAAGCGCTCAATAGCGGCTGTTCTCCCGATCAGCAATTAGGTCAGCAACCGGGGTCAGGACACGGTCGCCGAAGATCGCCCTGCGGCGAGCGGCGAAGTCCGGCCACTCGACGGGCTGAATTCTGGGCGACTCGGGCACGATTCGCGCCACAACGCGATTGCGCTTCTTGAGTTCGACAACTTCACCGGCGTCAAGCCACTTGAAGAGTTGTCGACTGTCGCGGAGTTGGCGTACGTTTACACTTGGCATGGATATAATGTGACACATAATGTGGCACATTGTCAAGATGGCTTTAACTTGCGCCGATGGAATAGTTTCTGGATTAGCGGCGACACACCAAGAGCGACCCGTTTCCTGAGCCGAACGAATCATCTGTGCTATTCTTGGGCTCTTGAAAGGCGGTACTTGCTATGCGCCTTCTGGTATCTCTAACTCTTGCCTTGTTCATGCTTCCGCAGAAACTTCCCTGTGCCGATTCCTGCCGAGAGATTCATGGAAGAGCAATCTCATATAGCGGTGACGCATTTCTCGAAATCTGGCACGTCGGAACACGCCACACCTTCTTCGTGGTTGACCAGGAGTCAACTGAATTGATCGAAGGCTATCTCCACTACCCTGAAAGCGACAGCCAAGCGCTGTTCGCGGACTTTACTGTCTGTCCTACGGAAAAATACAAGAAGGGATATTCCCAGCCGGTAATTGTGAAGAAGATTCGGAATCCTAGAATCGTTTCGCGATAGGCACTGCGGAAGAGGAATAGACGGGAATTGGTGATTCGGTTGGAAGACCGGTCACGGGCCGTAATCGCGATCGTATTACCGCCAATACGGAAACTGTCCCTCCGACTGTTTGCTCAACTAATTTACTCGTACCTCAGCGCCTCAGCCGGCAGAATCCGTGATGCAGCAGACGACGGATACAGCGTTGCCAGCAACGAAATCCCTATCGAAACCGCAGCCACGATCAGCCCATCAAGCGGCCTCGGCGCAAAAGGCAGCGTGTCGATCGAATAAACTTCTGCGGATAAGTGGATGAAGTGATAGTGCCCGCCAGCCCAGGCGGCCAGGTAACCGAGTACCAGGCCCAGCACCGTACCAATGATGCTGATGAGGAAGCCTTGCAGCAGGAAGATGCGGCGAACTTGTTGCGGCTGGACGCCGAAGCTCATCATCACGGCGATGTCGCGGGTCTTCTCCATCACCATCATGGTGAGCGCGATGAGGATATTCAACGCGGCGACAATGACAATCAGCGCGATGACGATAAAGGTGACCACCTGTTCGAGTTTGAGGGCGCGGAAGAGCTCGCGGTTCTGTTCCATCCAGTTGGTGGTCATGTAGCCGCGGCCCGCTGCCCGCTCGAGGTCGCGGCCGATCTGCGGAGCGCGGTCCAGGTCGTCGACCTTAAAGCTGATGACGGAGAGCAGGTCGGGCTCGCTGAAGAGCCGCTGGGCCTCCGAGAGGCGCATGAAGGCCATGGCCGCGTCGTACTGATAAAAGCCCGATTGAAAAATCGCGGCGACACGGAAGCGCTGGTATTTGGGCGCGAGGCCGAGCGGCGTCAGCTCGCCCTGGGGGCTGGTGACAAGGACGCTGTCGCCCACCTGCGCGCCGATGGTCTCGGCAAGGTCTTTGCCAAGCACCAGGGCAGGGTAGGCGATGTCGACCGCGCCTTCGCCGGGAACCTGCTGCGCGAACCGATTGCGCGCCTCCGGTTCAAGGTCTTTGGCCGAGCCGGAGATGATGGTGTCGAGCAAACTACTGACCGTCCGCTCCTGGGCGGGGATGATGCCCTTGATGAGCGCGAATCCCGCACGCGGCCCGCGCGAGACCAGCACTTGTCCGTAGATTCCCGGTGCGGCGGCGGTGACATGGGGAACACGGCGCAGGCGGTCAAGCAGCGGCTGCCAGTCGCGAATGCCGTCCGAGGCAACGCGCATCAGGTCCACGTGGGCCGAGGCTCCGAGGAGCCGGTCCTGCAGGTCGCGCCTCATGCCGTTGGTGATGGCCAGCGCGATGATGAGCGCGGCCACGCCCGCGGCCACTCCGGCAATCGAGATGGCGGTGACCACGCCCACCACGGCTTGCCGTCGCTTGGCCTTCAGATACCGCGCTGCTACGTACAGTTCGAATCGCATTGCGCCTGCTTCTGTTGAACTATTTCTCTTCCGCGGCAATCACCGTCTTGGCCACGCCCACGTTATCATGCCGGTCGTAGACGCGGACTGCGACCAGGTGTTCACTAATCTTTCCCGCCGCTACATCCAGCGAGATACGCAGCTCGTAGTGCTCGCGCCGGGAGTCGGAGAGGCCGCCCACTGGCTCCATGTACTGCCAGGGACCGGCGTCGAGCGAGTACTCGGCGCGGGCGATGGGCGAGAACGCATCTTCAGCGTCGAAGGTCACGCGGAACTTCCGGGGACAATGGCCGCCTTCGCAATCCACGGGTTCTCCTGTCGCCTTGAGTGCGGAGATCACCGGCGGCGTGGTGTCCACCTCGAAGCGTTCGCTCACCTTGTCGCCGGTGAGGGCGTCGCCGGGGGTGTGCGAGGGCGCGTTGGAGGCAACCACTTTGATCTGATAGCCGCCGTCGGGAATCAGCGCGGCGTCAAAGCTGTATGCCTTGTCTGTGATTTTGTCCTTGAGCAGCCGCCACACCGTTTCGCCGTCTCCGCGCAGGTAAAGCGAGTAGGTCAGCTCGTCGCCGTTGTCGTCGTGAGCCGCCCAGCGGACGGTGACGGCAGTGCGATCCTTGGCTGCCTGCAAGGGCGCGGTAGAGCCGGCATCGTAGTTCATTCCGGCGTTCTGGCCGGAGGAGGGAAAAGCAATGTTGACCGTCGGCGGTTGGCTGCCCAGCTGGCCCTGCGGATTCCAGCGCGCGCCGGGAACGACCACGATATCGTCCACCACCGGAGCAGCATTGACGGGCAGGTAGTTGACGCCCACGCTGCCCAATCCTCCATTCAGGCGCAGCACGGCCTTCCATTGCAGAAATCGGCCGGCGGGCGAAGCTACTGCGCCGTCTTTGAGCGGCTGCCAGTCCGACCAGCCGCGCACTGGCTGCTCGACGTTGCCGGTGCGGGTCAGCAACTCGAAGTTGGCTGAGCCGGGCTCGACCTCGACGCGGCCAAAGCGGGCCAGCGCGCCGGCGTCCAGCACGTCGCTGGCGTACTCGTGCTTCTCGGCGGTTGGTCCAAGTATAAATAGCTTGCCGGTGTTGCCCGCGCCGATAAGAATGTTGCTTGTGCCTTCTGAGCTTTGCTCCACTGCCAGGCTCAGTCCCTGCTGCGCCTCCAGGTGAGCGATGTCTGCGTAGCTGCCGTCGCCGGCGATGCGGAAAACCCGGCCACGGTTGCCGGTCAGCGCAATCAAGCCGTCCGCCCGCGCTGCCAATGCGTAGACGATCTCGTCCTTGCCGGCCCACAGTTTGCGCGGCGCCTGGCCCTCCACCAGTGCGTAAATCTCGCTTCCCTCGGGCACGGAGGCGCTGGCGTTGGCCGCCTGCATCGAGCCCGGCTGGACGATCGTCATGGTGACCGCGCCGACTCCCTGCACGGTCAGCGGCGGCAGCGGGTTGTGGCTCTTGTCGCCCACGCTGGCCGCGTAGATGGTTCCGTTGGCGGCCACGGCCACTGAGGTGATCTCGCGG